>CACZNC010000007.1 GCA_902782445.1 uncultured Ruminococcus sp. | reverse complement strand
AGAGTTATCGTTCGTGAGCTCACAATCATAGATTGTTCGCACTCTACGGAGAGCGATCAAAACCCATATAGTTAGCTTTTTAGAGCGAGAATAGTATTACCCGCTCGGAAAGGAGCCCGGAAATCCCGGCAAAGATATGATCTGTATCAATAATTATACATCATCCGAAACGGAAAGTCAAGAGCGAGACGGGTTTCCGGAATCGCCGGCATTCCCCGTTTTTCCGATATTCCCCCGATTGCCCGCCTGCCGGACCACGAAAATCTTTATGCCGGAGGACTTGAAATCCGGCGGAAAAACCGGTATAATGCTGTTCGCGGATCGGGCGGGATCCCCGGCGAAGGTGACGGCGGATCCTTTTCGGGAAAGCAGACCGGCCCCGGTCCATGCGGCGAAAACGGAAAAAGGAAGTGACGGCAATGGGAAACAAGGTTTACAGGCATCTGGACGAACTCCCGTCGGGCAGGGCGGGCGACGAACGGACAAACGGCTGCATCGTTCTCGAAGGCGGCGGCTGGAAGGGATTATACACCCTCGGCGTGCTGGACTGCCTGATGATGAACGGCATCAATTTCACCTCGACGGTCGGGTGTTCGGCGGGAGCGCTCTCCGCCGTCGGCTATGTCTCGGGGCAGATCGGCTGGGGCGCGAGAATCGATCTGACCTACCGGCACGACCCGAATTACTGCGGACTCGGCGCCGTGAAGCGCGACCGGGGCGTCACGGGATTCAGCTATCTGTTCAGGGACATCATCCGGGATATGCCCCTCGACAAGAAGCGTCTGAACGATCCGGCAAGGAGAATGGCGGTTTCGGCGACGAATCTTCTGACGGGAGAGGTCGAATACTTCGAAAAGGGCCGGTGCAATCTGGCAAGAGCGGTTCAGGCCTCGGCAACGGTGCCCTATGTGTCAAGGCCCGTGATGATCGGGGGAGTGCCGTATCTCGACGGCGGCTGCGCGGAGAAGATCCCTTTCCCCTGGGCAGAGCGGTCGGGCGAGAAGAAGATCATGGTCGTCCGCACAAGGGAGCTTTCCTTCCGCAGAAAACCGGGTGCGCCGAAGATCGCCGCTCTGATGTATCGCGGCTATCCGAAACTGCTCGAAAGCATGGAGAGGGCGAACGAGCGGTTCAACGAAACGGCGGAAATGCTCGAAGAGAAGCACAAAAACGGAGAGATCTTCCTCATCGCGCCGTCGGAGCCTGTTGCGGTCACGCGCTTTGACGGAGATATGGACAAGCTCGGAGCCCTCTACTGGCTCGGGTTCAACGACATGAAGGGCAGGCTGGACGAACTGCGGGAGTATCTGAATTGACGGACGGCTTTTCCCCGCGGACCGTTCCGATCACAGGGGAACACGGGAAAAGGATTAGAAGGAACGGCAGCTATCCGGTCATAAACGGCCGCTGAACTGAGGCATGTACTCTTCCTGTACTTTCAAGAGCTTCATGCCCATTTCACGGACCTGTTTCGGGGACAGATGGGAACACAGCGGGTCGTTGATCAGCGCTTTGATCGCGAGATCGAGGTCCCCCGCGAGACCGGCCTCGACGATCATATCCTGATTGACGATATGGGGGAGGACCAGATTTTTCAGAGGTTCGGGCATCGCCCCCATCACCATCGGCACGAAACCGGATTCTCTCACCACGCCGAGGGTCTCTACGACGCTTCCCATGGGGAGGTTGCAAATCTGTCCTTCGTTCGGAAGGTTGACCACGTCGATGAAATCCGTACCGGTGAGGAATGCGTTGATGATGCTCGCCGCCGCTTCCCTGGACACGGGACGCATATACTCTTCCTCCCCGTTCAGGTATCTTGTGATCCGGTCATATCCGGCTTTTTTCCACTGACGGCGTTCCGCGACGGAAGTCCGGATCAGATTGTATTCCGAGAGCCTCGCCTCGCTGCCGGTGACATAGCAGGGCAGAAATTCGCCGATGTGCCGGTCGGCGACATAGGGCAGGTATCCGTAGGTATCGAACAGTTTGCTGCACACGTTGACATGGCTGGCGTAATTCTGGATGTCCCTGACTTCCGAGACAAGGGAGGAGAAGGGCCGCCCGTTCATTTTTTCCCTCAGCATTCCGTAGCCGTCTTTCCCGCGGATCGTGAAATCGAACAGCCAGAAGAAGTGATTGGTGCCGCCGAAGCGCATTTTGATCTCGTCCTCGGAGTCAAGCCCGAAAATGGATTTGAGGACGTCCAGGACCTCGAACACCCCGTGGCAGAGCCCGACCGTGCGCAGTTTGGTCGTCTTGTAAAAGACATTCGTCAAGACTGACAGGGGATTGGTGTAATTCAGGACGACGGCGTCGGGGGCGTATTTTTCGATATTGTGCGCCATTTCCCGGAAGACATGGATATTCCGCAGAGCGCGGGCCCATCCCCCGGGACCTACGGTATCTCCCACCGTCTGATAGATGCCGTATTCCTCGGGAATGGCGATATCGTAAGCCATCGCGTCCAGATCCCCCGTCGAGATCGTGATCAGAACGAAATCGGCTCCCTCGAAAGCCTCCTCCTGTCTGTCCGTGAAGCGGAAGGAGGCCTCGATATTTAACCTTTTCGCGTATTTGTTTCCGAATTCCGCGATTCTTCGGCCCGCATGGGGATCCGTGTCCAGAATGACATAATCGGCGGCCTGCATGGAGGGGGTCCCGAGGAAATCGTTTATCAGCTTCGGCGACCAGTTGACGCTGCCGCCGCCGACCATCACGATCGTGGGTTTGGTTTTGTTCATGGTGTGACCTTCCGTTTTCGGATGTCTTTCCCGCGTCCCGTCCGGCTCAGCCCCGGTATTTCAGCCCTGCGTACAGCTCCCGCACCGTCTGATCGTACAGGTTCAGAATCTGTGCGATCTTTTCATCGGTCATCGGACGGAGTTCATGTCTGTCGAAGGGGAGTCTGCGGCGGAGAGCGGCGGTTTCGGCGGCGGAGAGGATTTCTTTCAGATGGGCAGCCCGGAGCGGATCTCCTTCCCGTTCCAGCTGAGCGGCACAGTCCGCCCGGATCGCGCGAAGCTCTTGAGGCAGGCCCTCCGTGTCGCCGTCCAGAGCGTCGTCCGGCCGGAGATCCGCGGCGGTGAGGAGGGGAGCCCTGCCCGAGCGGTCGAGATTCAGGCAGAACTCTCCGCCCCGTGGCAGAAGATCCGCGGGGATCCGCACGGTCCCGTCTTCCTCAACCGGGAGCCGGACTTCGTTCAGGGAGGCGGCGAGAGGACCGTCCCCGCCCGTATAGGCGACATAGATCCTGCACCCGCCGAAGGTAACGGGGACCCGCTGTTCCAGCGATGTGATATCGTCCGGGATTTGAGGCCGGGCGGAGAGTCCCTTTTCGTCCGCTTCCCAGCCGAAGAGCCCCCGGAGCAGGCAGGTGACCGGCGCGAAATTGTCCACCATGACGGAGACGGGGCGGCCGCATTCGGAGTGATCGTCGTTCTCCTGCTGCCAGGGATTGTTGGTGTTGAAGCCCCACTGGGACATCGGCGCGTCCTGACGGTATTCCTCCGCCCACTTCATATAGGAGCCCGCGGCACGGAAAGCGTCGTCATAGGCGCCGGAGCGCAGATAGGCCAGGATCGCGCGGCCCTCCACCGTCGCCCAGCATCCGCCGTCCACCCAGTCGCCGGAGAGGAAGCCCAGGGAGTGGGGCGCGTCCGAATGATTCCGGTAGCTGTTCAGGGTGTCGTCCAGATGGGGATAGTTGTTGCAGAGCATCCCGGCGGGACGGATACCGGGGACGGAGGCGATCGCTTCGCAGATGGACCGGGCGGTTTCGGGTCCGACCACCCCCCATGCCGCGGCGTCCACGTTGCAGACGCTTTCGAGATAGCCGTACCGGTCCGCGTCGTAAACGCCGTGCTTCGTGCCGTCCGGATCCATCGACTTGACGAAATACCCCCCGTCGGTCAGAAGCAGGGGTAGGGCGTCGAGGGTGCGGGTGAGTCTTTTGTCGTATTCTGCGGCGCTCTCCGTGTCCCCGACCATGCGGCAGAGGGCGGCGGTCCTTTTCAGGGCGGCGGCGGTCGTGACGGAGAGGCCGGTCAGATATCCTTTGCGCGGCTTTCCGTCTTCATCCGCGGGACTTCCGCCGTAGCTGGGGGCAAGGAGGTTCGCCGACGGACCCACGAGGAACAGACCGTTTTCCGCCCGGACCGATTCGATGTGATCGAGGGAGCGTCGCATCAGGGGCAGGTAAGCGCGGATCTGCTCCGGCCTGCGGTCGAAGAGGAGGATCTCCGCCTCCATCAGCACGCCCGCCGCCGTGGCCTCGTAGAACCAGTCGTAGGAATCCACGTCGCCGTCCCCCTGCCGGTAGATGATGCCGACTCCCGGTTTGACGCAGTCTCCGAGGGAGCCGTCCGGGGCGCGGTAGCCGTAGTTCGGGTGGGTCGGGACGCCGTTGTCCGCTCCGATCCGGTTGCCGTCTCCGATGCGTTCCCAGAAGGCGTCATAGGAGTTCTGCAGGATCTTCGACCAGAAGGGATCGAGCAGCGGGACAGCGCCCATCGTGAAACCGAAGCTGTTCTGGATCCACCAGCCGTCGCCCCAGATAAAGCCCTCGCTGAGCATATCCGAGGAGGATTTGTAGAGCATTCGCAGATCGGGCAGGAGCGGGGAATCCCGGAGCATGGAAAAGCTGTCGTCGATCAGTTTCAGCCGTTCGGGACTGCCGGAGCCCCGGATAAAAGAAGTTTTTTTCATGGTCAGTACCCTCGTATGGCCGGTGTCAGCCGCCGGAATCGGAGTTGTTTTCGCTTTCAATGCGGGAAATCATTCTTTCCGAAAGGAGACGTTCAGTCCGTATTTGCCGGGCCGGACGCCTCCTTTTGCCCTCGGGATCGGGGAAAGAGGGGATCTTACAGGCCTTTTCCGAAGAGGTATTTGTCGATCCCTTCCATCGACTTTGTCCCGTGCCACATGTGGGGACCCTCGAAAATGTCGTGGCAGAGGAGGTCTTCGCATCCGAAGAGGCGGTAGGCGGAGCGGACCTGTTCGACGTAGGGCTTCACATTGTCGAGTCCGTCCTTTCCGTTCAGCGGGTCGACGGTGCCGGTCTCGATGACGAAGGGCCGCGGCGCGATGAGGGACCCGAGATCACCCACGTCGAAGTTCTCCCACATGTGGGGGATATAGTTGCAGGAGCAGTTGTAGAGTTCGAGCAGGGCCTGCCGGAACCCGTAGAAATACCCGCTGCACGCCGCATACGCGATCCTGTCCTCCATGGCGACGAAATACAGCGTCTGCAGACCGCCGCCGGAGAGCCCGATGCAGCCGATCTTTCCGGGATCCACGTTGTCCTGCGTTTCGATGTAGTCGGTCAGGCGCATGAGGTCCCACACCCACATCCCGGTCACGCACTGGCCGAGGGGGAGGGCCATGAAGTTGAGATAGTAGCAGGAACTGGCAAGCCTGGCCCCCGCGTGGTCGCCCTGCATGTTGATCTCCCGTCTCTCGCCGAATCCGCGGGCGTCGGGACAGAAGACGACGGCGCCCTTTCTCACAGCCTGCACGCCGTAATCGTAGTTGTGGATCTTTATGGCCTCATCCAGTTCGGGGAAGAATCCGTTCCCGGCGACGGCCTCCTTGCCGCAGCTTCCGTGTCCGTGGGCGGCGATCACGGCGGGACGCTTTTCTCCTTCCGCGATCCCGTCCGGTACGAGGCGGTAGAAGGTCATGACCACGTCCGGCTCGGTCTTGATCGTCCATTTCTCCCGGGTGTAGCCGTCCATCTTTTCGGAGGACAGCAGCTGCGGGTCCGGCTCGCACGGGGTCATCCGGTCCAGGCAGAGGAGGGAATAGAGCTTGTTCCGCGCCTTTTTCTTCCAGATTTTGTATTCGGCGGCGGTTTTGCAGTTCATGCGCATCGCGGGCTCATGGTTCGCCATCATTGCGGAAAAGTGCGCGAGGGTTTCGTAATACTGGCTCATGGTTCAATCTCCCTTTTTATCGTTGCTGTTCCCGGAACACGCCGAGATACTTCCGCACGTCCTCCGGGTCGGTGTTCCCGTCGATCCCGACGCAGGAGAAGCAAAGCCGCTCATCCCCGCCGAAAGCCCGGACCGCCTCATCCGTTTTCCGCGCGATTTCTTCCTTTGGATCCGCTTTCAGGGCGACCGGGGAGTAGCGGATGCAGCACTTGATCTCCCGGTCCCCTATTGCCTTTGCCACGGCATCGAGATCGCTCCCCGCCCCGATCTCGAGGAACTTCAGATTCGGCACCCGGAGATAGCCGTCGATCACCGCCTCCGTGTTCGGGCCGCAGTGATGGATCCCGAAGCAGGGGAACGCCTCCGCAAGTTTCAGATCGTAGGGTAGAAGGTGCTCGACATACTGCTCGTTCGAGAGCATCGTCACGGAGCAGTTGCTGGTCAGATAGACTCCCGGGCATGCCTGCTTCACGATGGAGGTCACGCCGCCGGATACGACGTCAGATACCGCGTAAAGCCGCCGCCCGATGTCTATGGACAGCTCCGTCGCCGCCGAGAGAAGCCGCTCTTCCAGTTCCGGCTCGTCGTAGTAGTCGAAGAACAGTTCCTCCCCCCGCAGATCCAGGGCGATATTCTGGATCCCCATCAGGTTGACTGCCGCCTCGACCCGTCCGAAGTTGTGCAGATAGAAGTCGATCTGCCGCTGGACCTTCTGCCAGAGGGGATGCTCGTCCAGAACCGGGGCTTTCAGTTCTCGGACCTGCTCGTCCGTCAGATGGGCGCACATCACCTGCGGAGCGTCGTCCTTTTTGAAGACCACCTCGCAGCCCAGCAGTTCGGAATACAGAAATCCGCAGGCGATCAGATCCGAGAAGAGGACGGGCCGGGCTTCGGGGTGCTCCTCTCCGATCCCGTAATCGCCGAAATACTCCCAGAGGGTCCGTCGCATCCGGATATCCGCTTCCGTGTGAACATCCGGATCGAAGAAAAACTTCTCGTCAAAATCCACTCCGGCGTGCCTGTGCCACCAGGAGGGGTGAAAGGTCACGTCCACATTTGTTCTCATGCCGCCGCCTCATGCAAAGAATCTGGGGAGCCACTTCCGGTTCGCCCTCAGCAGATCGTCGCAGAGCTCCGGGACCCGCCCGAAGTCCATCGTTCCGGTGGAGGGATCGAGACTCATGGCTTCGACGAGCAGTTTCCGGTCTCCTTTGAGCGCGGCTTCCACCACCATTTCGTTGATCCCGGTGTGGAGATAGCAGAGGTGGTGGATCGGACGCGGCAGGTCTCCGGCGTCAAGGGGCGTGACGGAGCCGTCCTTCTCCTTCCGCACCAGGGTCTCGACGATCGCGCCCTTCGGGAGATTGGAGATCTGACCGATGTTCGGGCGATTGCAGATCGTGACCATTTCGGTCCTGTCGAGGTAGGACTGCATGATCCCGATGATCTCCTCCCCGGAGCGGCTGAAGGTCACGGGCTCCTCGCCGCTCGCGATCCGGTCGATGTACTGCTTCTGGAGCACCTTGTCCAACCGGCGGGAATCCACCGTGGTTTTGAGAACGCCGTACTTCATGCCGAAACCCGTCTGATTGTTGCAGAGGGAGGGCCAGAATTCGATGAGGTGCCGGTCTCCGGGGATGGGCAGGTATCCGAACTGACGGCAGAGCGCCAGCTTGGCCTGCCCGTTGTTGGCGTAGGTATCGGTCGGGATATAGTCGGGACCGAGATCGAGGAATCCTTCGTGCTCTTCGGCGAACTGACGGATCTTTCCGAGCATGTCCTCGCCGTTCAGATTGGCCCTCACGAGCCAGATATAGTGGTTGATCCCGGCCACGGCATAGTCGAAGCCGATCTCGTTCAGATAGGAATAGAGGTAAGTACCGATCCCCATGCCCTCCGGCCGGTTCAGCCCGAGGATTCTGCCGAGATAATCCCCGAGCTTGTTGATCTCGTGGCAGATCCCGTAGACTGTGACGGTCTTTGCGGGGAGGTTGAAGGCCTTCGTCACCGCGGTCATGGGGTTGGTGACGTTGAGCAGAACCGCGCCGGGGCATACCTCCTCCATATCCTGCGTGATCTCGTATGCCACCGGCACCGTTCTCAGGGCGGCGGAGATCCCCGAAATGCCGCAGGTCATGGAGACCGGAAGCCGGACGCCGTATTTGACCGGGATCTCGAGGTCGCCCCAAAACGCGTCCATCGCGCCGGGTGAAAAGGTGGTCAGCACGAAATCGCACCCCGCGAGAGCGGCTTTCCGGTCTTCGACGATCGCCACCTCGAATGATTTTCCCGTCAGCTCGTTGAATTTGAGGAGCATGTTCTTCACGCTGGTGACGTGATCCGTGTTCGGGTCCACGAGACGGATCTCCCCTCCTTCGACGCCGTTCAGCGTGTAGACGTCCTTCATCAGGCCCCGCATCCAGTTGACGGATCCGCCGCCGATGACGCACAGTTTTATCTTCATAGTTCCGGTTCTCCCTTCCGTGATTGGGCGGGATCCGTCAAAAGTCTGCGCCGATCCCGATCCCCTGTCCCTATTATACAGGACGACCCGGCTTTTTGTAAATATAAACCGAGTAAAAAAATGAAAGGATCCTGGTCGAATCCGGTTTTCTTTTCCGAAAACGGCCGCGCTGTGAAGTCCCGCGGATCCCGGAAGTCCGTGAAAAACCCTTTCTTCGCCGATTTTGCCGAAAGACTTGCAATCCGCGGGAAAATACGGTAGAATAAGGGGACTCCATTCTGACGACTACGGAAGGAACGGTATGGTCTTTTCATCCGCTGTGTTCCTCTTTCTCTTTCTCCCCGCCGTCTGGATCCTGCACACGCTGATCCCCCCCTCGAAGACCGGCGCGCGCAACATTCTACTCGGGATCGCGAGCCTTGTGTTCTACGCCTACGGGGAGCCCGTCTACATCCTGCTCATGCTGGCCTCGGTGACGGTCAACTACGCCGCGGCTCTTCTCGTCTCCCGCGCGGATTCTCGCGGAAGGGCGAAGACGAAAAAAGCCCTCGTGACCGCCGCTGTGATCCTCAACCTCGGGATGCTCGCCTTCTTCAAGTACGTCCCGTGGCTCGTCACCCTTGTCAACAGGGGATTTTCGCTCTCCCTGCCGGTCCCGGGATTCACCATGCCCATCGGCATTTCGTTCTACACCTTCCAGATCCTGTCCTACGTCCTCGACGTGGCCCGGGGGGAGGCGGAGGCGCAGAAGAACTGGTTCCGGGTCCTGCTCTATATCTCCTTCTTCCCCCAGCTCATTGCCGGTCCCATCGTGACCTACAACGAGATCCGCGCCCAGCTGGAATCCCGGACCGTCACGGCGGAGGGGACTGCCCTCGGGATCCGGCGGTTCGTTTACGGCCTCTCGAAAAAGCTGATCGTCTCGAACACCGCCGCCGTACTCGCGGACGCCGCCTTCGGATCTTCGTCTCCCTCCTCGGGACTCGCGTGGATCGGAGCCGCCGCCTACTGCCTCCAGATCTATTTCGACTTTTCCGGCTATTCCGACATGGCGGTGGGACTGGCCGCGCTCTTCGGCTTCCGCATCGGGGAGAATTTCAACTATCCGTACTCAGCGGTCAGCGTCCGGGATTTCTGGAAGCGGTGGCATATCTCGCTGACGAACTGGTTCCGCTCCTATGTGTACATCCCCCTCGGCGGGAACCGGAAAGGGGCGGCGCGGACCGTTGTCAACCGCTATCTCGTCTTCTTCCTCACGGGTCTCTGGCACGGGGCGGACTTCACCTACATTCTCTGGGGCCTCTGGCACGGGACCCTCATGATGTTCGAGCGGGTGACGCGTTTTGAAAAGCTGACGGAAAAGCGCGCGTTCCGGCCTCTCACGCGGATCTATGCCCTGCTGGCCGTCGCCGTCGGATTCGTGATGTTCCGGGCGGAGAGCGTCGGACGCGGCTTCTCCTTCCTCGCGGCGATGTTCTCGTTCCGGGGCGGGGAAGGGATCGGCGCGATGCTCACCCCGTGGACCCTGACCGTTCTGCTCTGCGGCGTCGTCCTGTCCGCTCCCCTGCTTCCCGCGATCCGGGAAAGGATGGCCCGCGCCGGGCACGATAAGGGATGGAGCGCGGCGGAGTTCTGCATTTCGGTCCCGCTCTTCGTCCTCTGCGTGCTGACCCTCGCCTCTTCCTCCTTCAACCCCTTCATCTATTATATCTTCTGACCTGCATGAATCCCCGCCGCCGCGCATATCCTTTCCCGGTAACATATCGGCGCGTCGGAGGCGGATATGGTGGTCAGTCTTTCGTCCCTCAGAGAACGGGATGTGATCGACGTATGTACGGGCAAGCGGATCGGGACCCTCGGCGATCTCGAAATCGACGGGACCTCTGGTAAGATCCTCGCGATCCGGGTCACGTCCGGCTGGTCCGCTCTGTTCGGGGGAGGGAAGGAAGGACGCCGGATCCCCTGGTCGGATATCGTATGCCTCGGGGAGGACGCCATTCTCGTGCGGATCCCCTGCGGCGGGGACGGGAAGCCCGCGGATAAGGAGAAATCCGATTCCCGGCACCGCATCGGGTTTCTGAAATTGTAAATAATATGTAAATTCGATCAGATCCCGCGCACAGGGCGTCCGATTGTGGTATAATACCGCTTGTGTGCGCGCCGCGCATACGATATTACACACATGCCGGTGTGAATCTGCCCGGTTGCCGAATTCACGGCCCGACCCGTTCCCGAAAGGGGCAGGGCGTGACCGGATGGACGGAAGAAAAGACGCGGGTCTTGCTCCCTCTTCCGTAAAATACGGGCGGCAGATTTTGCGGCATGGTGGATCACAAACCATTTCAGGAGGAAACACTCATGGCAATCGTCACCATCAAGCAGCTGCTCGAAGCGGGCGTCCACTTCGGCCACCACACCAGACGCTGGAATCCGAAGATGAAGGAATATATCTTCACCGAGCGCAACGGCGTCTACATCATCGACCTGCAGAAGACCATCAAGAAGTTCGAAGAAGCCTACATGTTCGTCCGCGAAGCCACCGAAGAGGGCGGCACCATTCTCTTCGTCGGCACCAAGAAGCAGGCGGCGGACACCATCCGCGAAGAAGCGGAGCGCTGCGGCATGCACTATGTCAATGTCCGCTGGCTCGGCGGTATGCTGACCAACTACAAGACCATCCGCTCCTCCATCGAGAGACTCCGTTCCCTCGAGAAGATGCAGGAAGACGGCACCTTTGACATGCTTCCCAAGAAGGAAGTCGCCGCTCTCCAGAAAGAGATCTTCAACCTCGAAAAGAACCTCGGCGGCATCAAGGGCATGAGAGGCCTTCCCTCCGCCGTGTTCATCGTCGACCCCCGCAAGGAGCACAACGCCGTTCTCGAATGCAAGAAGCTCGGCATTCCGGTCGTCGCCATCGTGGACACCAACTGCGACCCTGACGACGCCGACTATATCATCCCCGGCAACGACGACGCCATCCGCGGCATCCGTCTCATCACCTCCATCATCGCCGACGCGGTTCTCGAAGGCAAGCAGGGCGAACAGCTGAACGCCGCCGAACCCGAACTGCAGAAGGCCGAGGACGAGCAGGACGAGCTCGACGCGAAAAACGCGAAATAAGATACGGGAACTATAAGATCATACAGATACAGGAGTAAAGAGAAATGGCAGCAATCACAGCGAAAATGGTAAACGAGCTCCGCTCCATGACCGGCGCGGGCATGATGGACTGCAAGAAGGCGCTCGTGGAGACCGAGGGCAATTTCGACGAGGCGATCAAGGTCCTGCGCGAGAAGGGCCTCTCCAAGGCTGACAAGAAGGCCGGCAGAATCGCTTCCGAAGGCGTGGTGGACATCCTCTCCGAGAACGGCGTCACCGCCATGATCGAAGTCAACGCCGAGACCGACTTCGTCGCGAAGAACGCCACCTTCAAGGAATTCGTCCGCAATATCCTGAAGGTCATCGTCGAGAACAGACCGGCCGACGTGGAAGCTCTCAAGGCTCTCCGCTACGACGCCGATTTCGAGACCGTCGAAGCCAAGCTGAAAGACATGATCTTCACCATCGGCGAGAACATGAACATCCGCCGCTTCGTCATCGTCGACGGCATCACCTCCACCTATATCCACGGCGGCGGCATCGCCGGCGTTATCGTGAAGTTTGACACCGACGCCGAGACCGCCGGGAAGCCCGAATTCGCCGAGTACGCGAAGAACATCTGCCTCCAGATCGCCGCCGGCACGCCTCCGACCTACGTCACCGTCGCGGACGTTCCCGAAGCCGCCATCAACGAAGAGCGCGAGATCCTCGTCGCCCAGCTCAAGAACGACGAAAAGAACGCCAACAAGCCCGACGCCATCCTCCATAAGATCGTGGACGGCAGAATGGGTTCCTTCTACGAGAGAGTCTGCCTGACCGAGCAGAAGTACGTCAAGGAAGACAGCATCACCGTCGGCGCCTACCCAGTCTAAATCATTGATTTAGACTGTCCTGAAAGTCATTCTGACTTTCAGGATCACGCAAAACCCTTTTGCAATGGTTTTGTGTGGAATTAGTATAAGATCTCTGAAAAACAGAATATCCCGAACCGTCGCGGACAAAAATCTGCGGCGGTTTTTTCACGTCCTGGAGGGAAAGAAAAGCGGAGAAAAGCCGAAAAAACGCCGTTTCCGCGGCAAAGTCAAAAAACTGCGGGGTTCTTGACAGACACGCCGGATCGTGCTATAATGAAAATGAGATTCTGCGGGATTCGTTCGATTCGGGTCCCGCCGTCTCCCCGTGCCTGCCGCGGCGTAAAGCATCCTTCGGGATTTATCGGAAGCGAGACCTGCGATCATGAAAAAGAAGTTTCATTTCGAGCCCTGGCACAGAATAGCGGTGCTGCTGCTGTTTCTGGACGTGCTCTCCGTGAACCTGTCCTATTTCACCGCCCTCTGGCTGAGGTTCGATCTGCATTATTCCAGCATCCCCCAGAACTATCTCTCGGCATGGATGAAGTTCACGCCGATCTACACCGTCGTCTGCGTGGTCGTGTTCTGGCTGTTCCGCCTGTACCACAGCCTCTGGCGGTACGCATCCTACGACGAGCTCGCCCGGGCCGTGGTCTCCTGCCTCATCACGGCGGCGGCGCACCTTCTCGGGATCACCCTGCTCTTTGCCCGGATGCCGGCGTCCTATCACCTGATCGGAGCGCTTCTCCAGCTGATCTGTGTCATCGGATTCCGCTTTGCCTACCGCTTCCTCCTTTTGATCCGGGAGCGCCGGGGAGGGGGAGAGAAGACCCGTCGTTCCAACGTCATGATCATCGGAGCGGGCGCGGCGGGACAGATGATCCTGCGCGATATCCGCAAAACCGAATCCGTCCACGACCGGGTGGTCTGCATGATCGACGACGACCCGAACAAGTGGAACCGCTACATAGACGGCGTTCCGATCATCGGGGGACGGGACGACATCCTGTCCGCCGCGGACAAGTACAGTGTCGACAAGATCTACCTCGCCATCCCCTCCGCCACCGCCGAAGCAAGACGGGATATTCTGAATATCTGCAAGGAGACCGGATGCGAGCTGAAAAACCTCCCCGGACTCTACCAGTTCGTGCTGGGCGATATCTCCGTGTCCTCCATGAAGAACGTGGCCATCGAGGACCTCCTTGGACGGGAGCCCATCCGCCCGGATATGGAGGAGGTCTTCCGGTTCATCAGCGGCAAGGTCGTCATGGTGACGGGAGGCGGCGGGTCCATCGGCTCCGAGCTCTGCCGCCAGATCGCGGAGCACAGCCCGAAGCAGCTCATCATCTTCGATATTTACGAGAACAACGCCTACGCCATCCAGCTGGAGCTGAAAAAGAAATATCCCGACCTCGACCTCGTCGTCCTGATCGGATCCGTGCGGGACAGCCGCCGCATGTTCGGTGTCTTCCGCACCTACCGTCCCGAGATCGTCTACCACGCCGCGGCCCACAAGCATGTTCCCCTGATGGAGGACAGCCCCTGCGAGGCGATCAAGAACAACGCCATCGGCACCTATAAGACCGCTTATGCCGCGATGGTCCACGGCACCAAGCGCTTCGTCCTCATTTCCACCGACAAGGCGGTCAACCCCACCAACGTCATGGGCGCGTCGAAGCGGCTCTGCGAAATGATCATCCAGTCCTTTGCCTCGAAGATCAAGGAGGGCCGCGCGAACGAGCTTCCCCAGCTCTTCACCCACGAGGACGGGACAAACATGAAGCACAAGGTCTACGACTGGGAGAACTGCAAGACCGAATTCGTCGCGGTCCGGTTTGGGAACGTCCTCGGCTCCAACGGCTCGGTGATCCCGATCTTCCGCCGTCAGATCGAAGAGGGCGGACCCGTCACCGTCACCCATCCCGATATCGTCCGCTATTTCATGACGATCCCCGAGGCGGTGCGGCTCGTGCTGCAGGCGGGAACATACGCGGGCGGCGGGGAGATCTTCGTGCTCGACATGGGCAGCCCCGTGAAGATCGACACCCTCGCGCGCAACCTCATCAAGCTGAGCGGCCTGAAACCGGACGTCGATATCCGCATCGAATACACGGGGCTGCGGCCGGGCGAAAAGCTCTTCGAGGAAAAGCTCATGGCGGAGGAGGGTCTCAGACGGACGGAAAACGACCTCATCCACATCGGCAACCCCATCCCCTTCGACACCGATGTCTTCCTCGGCAAACTGGGAGAACTGATGGAAACGGCCTACGCCAACCGGGAGGACGAGATCCGCGACAGGATCGGCGAGATCGTCTCGACCTATCATCCCGCCTGATCTTCCCGCTTCCCGGAATTCCGCGCGAAAGGAGGAGGAACGCCGTATGCGCGACCGCAGAGTCCAGCGTCTGTTGAAAAAGACCAAAGAGAAAGGCCTCAGCCCGAAGGACCACACCGGAATGCCCGACGTGACCCCCTTCGAAGCCGTGAAGCGCATCATCGAAGAGGAAAAGAAACAGATCATCGCCGCCGCCAGAGAGCAGATCAAAGCCGAAGACGAGGCCCGGAAGAGAGCCGGATCGGAAGAAGACGAGATCGAAGAGGATATCGGGACCGAAGAAGAAACCGAATCCGACTCGGGAGACGACCGGGACGGATCCGACGAATAAAACCAACTAAACAGGGCCTTCCCCTCCGTCACCGGAACCGGGAAAGCCCTTTTTCGTTTACTTTTGGGAAACTCCGCGCATACTGAGTGAGAGCCGCATCCTGCCGGAGGGAGAAACGCCCGTGTCCCGCCGCCCTCATACTGTTTTTTCTATGAAGCTGACTTCATGGGTTTTGAACGCTCTCCGTAGAGTGCGAACAATCTATGATTGTGAGCTCACGAATGATAACTCTGATAAGGTTGGATAACTATATTGGTGTGCGGACACAGACTGAACGAAATGGAGTCAGCCATGCCCTACCCCAATTGAAGTTTCTTGCCAGGCTTCTTTTCAAAGAAGCCGCGTAACTCCTCAGAAGAGATAGAACATCACTTTTTTTCTCTTGTCAGAAACATCGCCAGCGCGATCGCCCCCGCTCCTCCGGCGAGCTTGCCGACGATGAACGGAAGGGCGGTCGAGGGATCGGCGGTCAGCTGGAACGCGAGGTGATCCCCGATCACGAAGGAGGCCGGGACCAGATACGCCATGTTCACCACCACGCCCCGCTCGTTCATGTCCTTTGTCATGGCCAGCACGGGGATCGCGTTGACCGATGTCGTGACGATCCCCAGCACGGAAGCCGCGTCCGTCCCGGTTTTCTCCCCGATCCGCCGGAAGAGCTCACCGCAGGCTTTTTCGAGAAAGAACAGAAGGGTGAAGGCCCCGGCGAGGAAAATCACGATCTCCCCGATGATGAGCATCCCGTCGTCGAAGGCCCCGAGATCCGGCACGTCCAGGCGGAGGACCTTGACGGTCATCGCCGCCGCCAGCGCAAAGGTGAGGATCGCGGTGAGGGCATACCCGAACACGGTGACGATCTTCACGGTGATCCGCTCGCAGAAGAGCAGTCCAGCGGCGAAGAGGGCGGAGAAGAGGATCAGAGGGAGCAGATTGCGCAAAAGCGGGCCGATCCCGATCCCGAAGAGCAGGCCGCTGACGAAGCAGGCGAGGGGGACCGTCACCAGTCCCGCCGCAAGCCCCTTTGCCACCGCGGGACGCTTTTCCTTCGGCGTCAGCGCGAATCCGGCGGGGAAGGCGAACATGACGGCGCATCCCATCGTGCTCGCCATGACGGAGCCCGTGAACCGCCCGATCTCCGGGTCTTTCGCCAGAGCCAGCGCGAGAGGCCATCCCCCGGAATCGTTCGCCAGAAGCAGGCCCGCGATCACGGATGGGTCGATCCCCAGGGCCTCGCAGACCGGGGAGAGGACGGGCGCGGCGATTTTGGCGATCAGGGGAGCCAGCGCGAAGGGACCGATCATCGCCAAAATCAGGGCCCCCGACGCCTCGAACCCCTTCTCGAAGGATTTCCCCGGCCCGAAGCGGCATCCGAACGCACGGTCCGCCGCTCCGATCAGGGCGAAAACAAGCATGACGATGGTAATGACGGATCCGACGGACATGGGCTCCCCTCCGTTCTCTGTGCTGACTCCCCTATTATACCGCGCTCCGCTCCGCCCGTCAAGTGCGCCTGCGCGGATTCTGTCCGATCTTCAGGGAGGGGCGCGGATTCCTCCCCCGCCGCTCTTGACAGAAGCCCCCGCCGAGCGTATAATAAGGAGGCCGGGATGGAAGTCGGCGGGCGTTTCCGACGGGATCTGCCCCGCGCCGCACAAAACCCCCGGAATCCGCATTTATTCACAAATTGCCTCTTTACATTTTCCCGCGGATCATGTACAATAGATTCAATCCAAAAAAGAAACGGAGATCGTTATGGCAGAGGGTAAACTCAGGTTCAATCGGGTGCTGTTGAAGCTCTCCGGCGAAGCGCTCGCGGACAAGGAAAACGGATCCATCTTCGACGCGGAGAAGATCGCCGAGATCGCGGAGATCATCGCGCGGATGGCGAAGGAAGGCGTCGAGGTCGGCATTGTCATCGGAGCGGGGAATATCTGGCGCGGCGCGTACGGAGAAGGCGTGCGCCGGGCGAGAGCCGATCAGATGGGCATGCTCGGCACCATGATCAACTGCCTCCGCCTCGAGGACGCCGTGGAAAAGACGGGAACGCCCGTCGCGCTCATGTCCCCGATCCCGATGAACTCCTTTGCGGAACAGTATAATTTCCGCACGGCCTCGGAGTACCTGTCGGAGGGGAAGGTCGTGATCTTCGGCGCGGGGCTCGGTATCCCCTATATCTCCACCGACACCGCCTGCGTGGTGCGCGCCGCGGAGATCGGAGCCGACGTCATCCTCATGGCGAAGAACATCGACGGCGTCTACAACGCGGATCCCCGCAAGAACCCCGACGCCCGCAAGTACCGGGTCATTTCCAGCTATCAGTGCGTGAAGGACGGTCTCAAGGCCATCGACGAATCCGCGGCCCTCATCGCGGCGGAACAGAATATCGACGCCTACGCCTTCTCGCTGGAGGATCCCGAAAACATCCTCCGCGTGATCCGGGGCGAGGAGATCGGGACCCTGCTCTCCTCGGACGAAGAGACGGCGGCGGAGTTCTATCCCGAAGCCTGAACCCTTCTGCGGCGGCGTTCCCGAGCGCGGATTTCGTCCTGCTCCGCGGAAAAACGCAGATGAAAAATTCATTTTACAGATAATTAAGTAAAGGAGACGCATCATGAAGCTCGATACCAAAGAGTACGAAAGCAAAATGCAGAAGACCATCGAGGTCTACAAAGAAGCGCTTTCCGTGATCCGAGCGGGCCGCGCCAATTCCGCCGTGATCTCCAAGGTCACCTTCGAGTACTACGGCGCGCCGACGGCCATCACCGCCATGGCGGACGTGAAGGTCACCGACCCGAAGACCCTCGTCATAACCCCCTACGACGCCTCCACCCTGAAGGCCATCGAAAAAGCCCTTCTCGCGTCCGACGTCGGCATCACCCCGATGAACGACGGCAAGGTGATCCGCCTCGTGTTCCCTCAGCTCACCGAGGAGCGCAGAAAAGAGATCAACAAGAACATCGCGAAGATGAGCGAGGAAGCGAAGGTCGCCATCCGCAACATCCGCAGGGACGCCAACGACAAATCCAAGGCCATGAAGAAGAACTCCGAAATGACCGAGGACGAGCAGAAGCAGTCCGATAAGGACATGCAGACGCTCACCGACAAGTATATCAAGGAAATCGAAGGCATCACCACCGCGAAGGAAAAGGAAATCATGGAGATCTGACGGTCCGTCCGTCGCGCGCCCGGCGTCTGGGGAGACCCGCGTCGGGCGCGAACCATGCGGGAAGATATGACGAAAAAAGAAATCGAAGCCATGCCCATCGAAGAGGTCGTGGCAAAATCGAACCTCAGACACATCGCCTTCATCATGGACGGCAACGGCCGCTGGGCGAAGAAGCGTCTTCTGCCCCGGGAAGCCGGACACAAGGTCGGGGCGGACAATTTCAAGACGATAGTCCGCTACTGCAAGAAGATCGGCATGGAGTGCTGTACGGTCTACGCCTTCTCCACCGAGAACGTGAAGCGTCCTCAGAGAGAGGTGGAGGCCCTTTTCCGCCTGCTGATCTCCTTCATCGAGGAGGCCGGGGAGGAGAAGGACATCGAATTCCGCTTCATCGGCGAACCCGGAGAACTGGGGGAGACCATCGGGAAGCGCACCCGGGAGCTGGAAGAAGCCACCCGCGGACGTCCCTACCGCCTCAACATCGCCTTCAACTACGGAGGCCGGGCGGAGATCGTGCGGGCCGTGAATTCGCTGATCGCGGAAGGGAAGCGCGAGATCACCGAGGACGAACTCTCCGCGCGCCTTTACACCGCGGGACGGCCGGAACCCGATCTGATCGTGCGGACCGGGGCGGAAATGCGGATCTCCAATTTCCTGCTCTGGCAGGCGGCCTACGCGGAGCTCTACTTCACGGACCGCCTCTGGCCGGACTACACCACCGCCGACGTGGACGAAGCCGTGAGGGAATTCGCGTCCCGCTCCCGCCGGTTCGGAGGGCTCGACGCCGCGGACGCCGTGAGAGGAGTCTGACATGCTGAAACGAACGATCACCGCCGTCGTCGCCATCGCGATCTTCATCCCGGTCTGCGTGTTCTCCGACACGTTTGTCTGGCCTGTTGCCATGACGGTCCTGTCCCTGATCGCGGCATGGGAAATGACGAAATGCGTCGGCGCGTCGAAGCACGTTCCGCTGCTCGTACCGGCCTATCTCTTCGCCTTTGCCGTGCCGCTGCTGTTCGCGGATCCCGAACGGGTGAACGGACTGTTTTTCGCCGCCTCCCTCTACCTTATCCTCACATTCTCGGTCGACGTCTTCGCCCGGGGAAAGATCGACTACGAGGTCTCCGCCGCGTCTTTCACGGGAGTTTTCTATACCTCGATCGCCTTTGCCTCCTTGGTCCTTCTGCGTTCGTTCGGTCCTTACCGCTATCTGCTCGTCTTCATCGGGCCCTGGACTTCCGATACCTTCGCGTACCTCGTCGGACGGGCGGTCGGAAAACACAGACTGATCCCCGAGGTCTCCCCGAAGAAGACCGTCGAGGGAGCGGTCGGAGGCGTGATCTTCGCGGCGCTGGCGTTCGTGCTCTATGGCTGGATCGTGAAGCGGTTCTTCGCTCCCGGGGCGGAGGTGAATCTCTTCGTCATGGCGGCTGCGGGGGCAGTAGTGGCCGTGATCTCCCAGATCGGGGACCTCGCCATGTCCGTCGTCAAGCGCAGATACGGGGTCAAGGACTACGGCTTTGTTTTCCCGGGTCACGGCGGGGTGCTGGACCGCTTCGACAGCGTTCTCATGACGGCCCCCGTGCTCGCGGTCCTTTCCGGGATCCCCGCGGTCTCCGCTTATCTCGTATGACAGGAAAACTCAGATATGGTTAATTTACGTCCGAACCCGTACTTCTGCCCGTCCTCCGCATGCGTGCTCGGGGCCACGGGATCCGTCGGGACCCAGACCCTCGACGTGCTTGTGGAAATGGGGATCCCCGTCTCCTTCATGCTGGCCGGGGAAAACGCGGAGCTCTTCGCCTCCCTCGTCCGCCGTCACCGCCCGAAGACCGTCGGCATGGCAACGCCCGAGGCCGCCCGGGAATTGAAGGAACTGCTCGGAGCACAGGCCCCGGAGATCCTTTCCGATCCCTGCGAGATCCTCGACGCCGTGCGGACCGCCGATGCCGACATCATTTTTCACTCCGTCGCGGGACTGACGGGACTGCCCACGGCTCTCGCGGCGGCGGATTCCGGGAAGCGCGTCGCGATGGCGAACAAAGAGGCCGTCATCGCCTGCGGGGATCTGATTTTCGAGCGGATGGCGGCGTCCGGCGGGGAACTGATCCCCGTGGACAGCGAGCACTCCGCGATTTTCCGCTGTCTCGAAGGCCACGATATCCGGGACGTGAACCGGCTCCTTCTGACGGCCTCCGGCGGTCCCTTCTGCGGCATGACGGCGGAGGAACTGTCCCGGGTCACGGCGGCGGACGCCCTCGCCCATCCCACCTGGAAGATGGGGAAGAAGATCACCGTGGATTCCGCCACCCTCATGAACAAGGGATTCGAGATCATCGAGGCCGTGCGGCTCTTCGGCATCCCCGAGGACCGGGTCCACGTGCTGATCCACCGCCAGAGCATCGTGCATTCCATGGTGGAATGGGCGGACCGGACGGTGTACGCCGAGCTCGGAAGACCGGACATGCGGGACTGCATCCGCTACGCCGCCTTCGCCCCCCGGATCCCCGCGGCCGATCTGGAACCCCTGGATTTCGCCGCCCTCGGATCCCTCACCTTCGCGGAGCCGGACACGAAGACCTTCCCCCTCCTCGACGCCGCCCGGGAAGCGATCCGCATGGGGGGCACCGCTCCGGCCGGTCTGATCGCCGCGGACGAGGAAGCGGTCGGCGCGTTTCTCTCCGGGGAGATCGGATTCACAGAACTTTCACCGATTGTGGTGGAAACCCTCGGAAAACTTGACGTATACTTTGACGGAAACGAAGAAACCGCGGTCCGCGCCTCCGCGGAAGCGAGACGGATCTGCCGCGGTCTGATCGACACGATAAAAAGGAAGTGATCCCATCAACATCCTCACCATTCTGCTCGCGCTCCTGATTTTCGGGTTCCTCATCTTCATCCACGAGCTCGGGCATTATCTCGCCGCCCGCTCGTTTGGGGTGAAGATCCTCGAATTCTCCATCGGCATGGGCCCGAAGCTTTTGCGCCGCGTCTCGGAGAAAACCGGGATCGCCTATTCCCTGCGAGCCTTTCCCATCGGCGGGTTCGTCTCGATGGAAGGGGAGGACGACGAATCCGCGGACGAAAACTCCTTCCGCCGCAAACCCGTCTGGCAGCGCATCATCGTCACGGCTGCGGGCGCTGCGATGAATCTGCTCGTCGGCGTCCTCGTCATGGGGATCCTCATGGCCTCCGAGCCCGTCCTGCCCTCCACCGTCATCGGCGCGTTCGTGCCGGACGAGAACGGGGTCTGCTACGCCGAATCCGCGGGCCTGAAAATCGGGGACGAGATCGTCGCCGTCAACGGGACCCGCACCCACATCGCGAACGAAGTCGTCTACGAGATCATGCGCAAGGGCGTGGATCCCCTCCGCATCACCGTGATCCGGGACGGTCAGAAGCTCACCGTCGACAACGTGATCTTCCCGACCTTCACCGAAATGGGGACCCGCTTCGGCACCGTCGATTTCAAGGTCATGCCCGCCGAGAAGAACGCGGGGACCGTCCTGAAAGAGGCGTTTTTCCGCTCCGTCTCCACGGTCAAGATGATCTGGGAGTCCCTCTTCGATCTGATCTCGGGACGATACGGCATGGAGGCGGTCTCCGGTCCCGTCGGGGTCACCAAGGCTCTCGGCGAAGCGGCCGAACAGGGGACCTTCGATCTCGTCTATCTCGCCGTCGTGATCTCCATGAACCTCGGCGTGATGAATCTGCTCCCCCTGCCCGCCCTCGACGGGGGACGGCTGGTCTTCCAGTTCGCGGAGCTGATCCGGCGCAAGCCCGTCCGCGCGGAGATCGAGGGTTACGTCCATTTCGCGGGACTGGTCGTGCTCATGATCCTCATGGTGGTGATCGCCGTGAAGGACGTGATCGGCCTGTTCTGATTCCGGGAGGCTCCGCATGAATCCGAAAATCACCCGCGCCGTCCGGGCAGGCTCCCTTTTGATCGGTGGAGGCGCGCCCGTCACGGTGCAGTCCATGACCAATGTCCCGGCCGAGGATTTCGACGGCGTGACCGCGCAGATCGAAGCCCTCGCGAAGGCCGGATGCGATATCGTGCGCCTCGCGGTTCCCACCGTGGAATGCGCCGGGGTCTTCCGTCTGGCGAAGGAGAGGGGCGTGAGTGTTCCCCTCGTCGCGGACGTGCATTTCGACTACCGGATCGCCCTCGCCGCGGCGGAAGCGGGAGCCGACAAGATCCGGGTCAATCCCGGCAACCTCGGCGATAAATGGAAGGTCCGGGAAGTCGCCGAAGCCTGCAGATCCCGCGGGATCCCCGTCCGCATCGGCGTCAACGGCGGTTCCCTCGACAAAAAACTGCTCGAAAAATACGGATCCCCCACCGCCGAAGCCCTTGCAGAATCCGCGATGGAGGAAGCGGAGGCGTTCGAGGCCTGCGGGTTTTCCGATCTCGTCGTCTCCATCAAGTCCTCCTCCGTGCCCGAAATGCTCCGGGCGAACCGGCTGGTGCGGGAGATGTCGGACTATCCCCTCCACATCGGCCTGACCGAGGCGGGGGACGACTACTCCGGCCTCGTCAAGAACGCCATTGGGATCGGGGCCCTGCTCTCCGAAGGGATCGGCGACACGCTCCGGGTCTCCCTGACCGCGGATCCGATCGACGAAGTCCGCGCCGGACGGGAGATCCTCCGGGCCGTGGGAAAGGATCCCCGGGGGTATATCGAAGTGATCTCCTGCCCCACCTGCGGCCGCACGAAGATCGACCTGATCGGCCTCGGGAAGAAGTACCGCGAGGCAGTCTCCGGGATCGATCCCCGGGGGAAGCGGCTGAAAGTGGCCGTCATGGGCTGCGTCGTCAACGGACCCGGGGAGGCAAGAGAAGCGGATTTCGGCATCGCCGGCGGGGCGGGGAAGTGCGTCTTCTTCCGCCATGGGGTGAAGGAAGCCGTGCTCGACGAATCCGAAGCCGTGGAGTTTCTTGTGAGGGAAACCGTCAGGGCAATCGAAGAAGAATAAAATGACAAGGGGCCTTTTCGGACCGAACGGAACCGAGGCCCCGACCGGTTTTTGAGGTATCAGAATGGCAAATCGATCTCGTTCCCTCCCCGAGCTTTTCCCCCGTGTAGCGGACGGCCTGACCGGAAAGAGCCGGGAGATTTTCGCCGAAGCATCCGACGTTTCCCTCCGGGTCGACCGGGAGAGGCGCATGGCGGAGATCCGGTGCAGTCTGCCGCGGCTGTACGCGAAAAAGGACCTCTACGCCCTCGAGAACATCGTCCGGGAGGGGTATGAGCTCTCCGGCGTGCGGATCCTGCCCCGCTACGATCCCGCGCTTTTTTCGATGGACTATATCGGCGAGGCCCTGTGCGAAGCCTCCCGGATCGGGATCGTCTGCCACGGTTTTTTCGACCGCTACGAGCTGGAGGGGAACGGGGACCATGTCGTCATTTCCATCCCCTTCCGTCAGGGCGGACTGACCCTGCTCAGCCTCGCGGAGACGGCGAAGGTGATCGAGGGGATCCTGTTCAGCGAATTCGGCATTCAGATCTCGGTGGAACTGAAACAGTCCGGGGACGCGGACGAAGCCTACGCCGAATACATGTCGAAGCAGCTCGAAAAGCTCAACAGCGCGTCCGCCGCCATCCTCGAAGAGGACGCCCGTCTTATGGCCGCCGCCGAAGCTCCCCCCGCGCCCCCCGAGGAGGAACAGAAGCCCGTCCTGCCCCGCGCCGAATCCCTGCTCCCCGGAGCGGACGAGGCGGAGATCCTTGAAAACGGCCGGATCCGCTGCGGCAGGATCGTCTTCAACTGCTCCTCCCCGACGCTGGTCTTCGGCGAGGAATTCCCGATCGAGAACGTCAGACCCCTCCGCGCCGTCCGTTCCCCCGCCAAAGGAGCCGTGATCCTGTGCGAGGTCTTCGCCGTCGAACAGAGGGAGACCCGCCGGGGGGACAAGGTGACGTTCACCTTTGCCGCCACGGACCGGGAGGCGTCCATTTACATCAAAACCACCGTCCCCGCGGAAGCCGCCGCCGAGACCGAAGCACTCTTCTCGAAGGGGAAGCAGTACGCCGTGCGCGGTACCCTCAAGACGGACAAGTTCGACAACGATCTCTACATGCAGTTCACCGATATCCTCGCGGTGAAGGAGGATGCCCGGACGGACGATGCCCCCGAAAAGCGGGTGGAACTGCATCTTCACACCAATATGTCCGCGATGGACGCCCTCATCAAGGCCGACGACATCGTCAACACCGCCTTCCGCTGGGGGCACAAGGCCGTCGCCATCACCGATCACGGGAATCTCCAGAGCTTTCCCATCGCCATGCTCGCCGCGGAGAAGCTGGAGGATAAGATCAAGGTCCTCTACGGCCTCGAAGCCTATTATGTCGACGACACGGCCCGGGCGGCATACCGGGGAGAGGACGTCCGGTTCGACGGGGAATTCTGCGTCTTCGATATCGAAACCACCGGCCTTTCCGCCACCGCCAACCGGATCACCGAGATCGGAGCGGTCCTCTTCCGAAACGGCGAAGTGACGGAGTCCTTCAACACCTTCGTCGATCCCGAGGGACACATCCCCGAAAACATCACCGACCTCACCGGGATCACGGACGAGATGGTGAAAGGCGCGCCGGGGGAGGAGGAAGCCGTCCGCGCGTTCCTCGACTTTGCCGGGGGACGGATGCTCGTCGCCCACAACGCCTCCTTCGACACCGGGTTTATCCGCCAGGTCTCGGCCCGGCACGGCATCGCATTCGAAAATCCCTACCTCGACACCGTCGCCATGTCCCGGTACATGAACCCGGATCTGAAAAACCACAAGCTGGACACGCTGGCGAAGCACTACGGCCTCGGGGACTTCAACCACCACCGGGCATCGGACGACGCGGAAATGCTCGCCCGGATCTTCGGATGCATGGCCGAGAGGCTGATGGAGGAGGGGGTCGAGGATATCGCCCGCCTCAACTACATCATGGCGGAGAAGGCGGATCCTCTGAAACTCCGTTCCACCCACCTCATCCTGCTCGTGAAGAACAAGGTAGGACTGAAAAACCTCTACAAGCTGGTCTCGGAGTCCTATCTCAACTACTACTACCGCCACCCCCGGATCCCGCGCACCCGTCTCGAAGAACTGCGGGAAGGGCTGATCCTCGGTTCCGCCTGCTCGGAGGGCGAATTCTTCCGGGCGGTGCAGGACGGCAAGCCCGAGGCGGATCTCATCGAGATGGCACAGTTTTACGACTATCTCGAGATCCAGCCCCTGTGCAACAACGAATATCTGATCCGGGAGGGAAAAGTCCCGGATACGGAAACCCTCCGAAACATCAACCGCCGGATCGTCGAGATCGGGAAGAAGGCGGGCCGCCCCGTCTGCGCCACCTGCGACGCCCACTACAAGAATCCCGAGGACGAGATCTACCGCCGCATCATCCTAGCAGGACAGGGGTTCAAGGACGCGGACAACGAGACGAAGCTCTACTACCGCACGACCTCCGAAATGCTCGAGGAATTCTCCTACCTCGGCGAGGAGACCGCCCGGGAAGTGGTGATCGAAAATCCTTCGAAGATCGCCGACAGCATCGAGTACGTCCGCCCGATCCCGAAGGGGAACTACCCGCCCCACATCGACGGAGCGGAAGAGGAACTCACGACGAAATGCTGGTCCCTGGCGAAGGAGCTCTACGGGGATCCCCTGCCCGAAGTGGTCTCCGCCCGGCTCAAGCGCGAGCTCGATTCCATCATTTCGAACGGCTTCGCCATCATGTACATCATCGCCCGCAAGCTGGTGGAAAACAGCGAGGAGAAGGGCTATCAGGTGGGATCCCGCGGCTCGGTGGGCTCGTCTTTCGCGGCGACGATGGGCGGCATCACCCGGGTCAATCCCCTGCCTCCCCATTACCGCTGCCCGAAATGCCGGTGGAGCGAATTCTTCGAAAACGGCGAGGTCGGCTCCGGCTTCGATCTCCCGCCGAAGAAATGCCCGGTCTGCGGCGAGGACTGCGAACGCGACGGCCACGACATCCCCTTCGAGACCTTCCTCGGCTTCAAGGGCGACAAGACCCCCGATATCGACCTGAATTTCTCCGGCGACGTGCAGGCCGCGGCCCACAAGTTCACGGAAGTGCTCTTCGGCACGGGACATGCGTTCAAGGCCGGGACCATCGGGACCCTGGCGGACAAGACGGCCTACGGCTACGCGGCCCACTTCCTCGAAGACCGGGGGATCTCGGTCAACCGCGCGGAGATGGACCGGCTCGTCAACGGCTGCATGGGTGTGAAGAAGAACACCGGACAGCACCCCGGCGGAGTCATCGTCGTGCCGGAGGAGTTCGAGATCTACGACTTCTCCCCGGTCCAGCACCCCTCCGACAACAAGGCCGG
Source organism: uncultured Ruminococcus sp. (assembly GCA_902782445.1). GTDB lineage: Bacteria > Bacillota > Clostridia > Oscillospirales > CAG-272 > UMGS1696. The sequence goes on along the minus strand of CACZNC010000007.1, from coordinate 57,265 downwards.
CGCGGAGATCGTCACCACCCATTTCGCCTTCACCTATCTGCACGACACCATTTTGAAGCTCGATATCCTCGGACACGATATTCCGACCAAGTACAAGCGGCTCGAGGAGTACACCGGGATCAAGGTCACGGACGTCCCCCTGTCCGACCCCGCCTGCTACGAGGGACTGACCTCCACCGCCCCCATCGGAGTCACCCCGGAGCAGATCGACAGCCAGACCTCCACGGTCGGACTGCCGGAACTCGGCACCCAGTTCATCCGGGGGGTCCTCATGAAGGCCCAGCCGAAGAACTTCGCCGATATTTTGCAGATCCAGGGCCTGACCCACGGGACGGGATGCTGGCTCGGCAACGCGGAGGAGCTCATCAACCAGAAGATCTGCACGATCTCCGAGGTCATCGGGTGCCGCGACGACATCATGATGACCCTGATCCACAAGTACGGCATGGAGAAATCCCTGTCCTTCAAGATCATGGAGTTCGTGCGCAAGAACAAGAAGGGGCTGGTGATCCCCGAGGAAATGCAGACGGCCATGCGGGAGAACGGCGTGCCGGAGTGGTACATCGACTCCCTCCAGAAGATCCGCTACATGTTCCCGAAGGCCCACGCGGCCGCCTACGCCATCGACGCCGTGCGGCTCATGTGGTACAAGATCAACTACCCCGTGGAGTTCTACGCGGCCTATTTCACGGCGGCTCCCGACGGTCTGGACGGCGAGGTGGTCATGAAGGGCCGCAGATACTGCCGCGACACCTATCAGGACCTCAAAAAGCGGGGCAAGGAAATCTCCGCCACCGAAGCCGCCCTCGAAGACGCCCTCATGCTCGTCAACGAGTGCTTCGAGCGGGGATACGAATTCCTGCCCGTGGATATCCGCAGATCCCACGCGACGAAATTCCTCCCGGAAAACGGAAAGATCCGCCTGCCCTTTGCCTCCCTGCCCGGACTCGGCGAGGCGGCGGCGGAGAACATCATGAACGCCATGAAGTCCGGCAGCGTCCTTTCGATCGAAGATCTGCGCGCAAAGGCGAAGGTCTCGAAATCCATCATGGAACTGCTCGAGAAGAACGGGGCGCTCCGGGGAATGTCCCAGTCGAACCAGATCTCCATGTTCGGCTGATCCGAAAACGAAAACCGTCCGAAGAGTATCGCATTCCGGTACTCCGCGGGCGGTTTTTCCGTCTTATCGGATCAGAGGATGATGCAGATCAGGCCCTGGCTCCCCTCGTTGATGATCTTCGAGAGGGTCTCGCCGAATTTCTTCCGGGCGTCCGGGGGCATGTGCTCCAGCTTGGCGTGCAGCCCGTCGTTCAGAAGATCGTAGAGGGTGCGGCCGAACATGTTCGATTCCCAGAGGGAGGAGGGATCCCGGCCGAAGTCCTCCATCAGCATCTTGACGGTCTCCTCGGACTGCTGTTCCGTGCCGACGACCGGGGAGATCTCCGCGTCGATATCTGCCCGGATCATGTGGATCGAAGGCGCCGTCGCCCTCAGCCGCACGCCCCATCCGCCGCTCTGACGGATGATCTCCGGCTCCCCGAGGGTCAGGCTTCCCGCTTCCGGCATGACGATCCCGTAGCCCTCCGCGTTGACCGCCTCGATCGCCTCCCGGTATTTTCCGTATTCCCGTCCCTCCGCCGACAGCCGGTTCAGGGCGGAGATGAGATCCTCCTCGTCCTTCATGGGGATCCCGGTCAGTTCCGAGAGCGTCGCGTAGTAAAGACCGTCCGGGAGCGTCAGGGAGAGGGAAGCCGTGCCCCGTCCCGCGTCCGTTTCCTCGGGTTTTACGGCGACCGCGTCCGCATCCCCGCCCTCCGCCGAGACCACCCGCCGGATCTCCTCCCCGAGGACCCGGGAGAACGCTCCCTTCGCGTCCGCCAGTTTGGAGAGGGATTTCGCCGCCGCTTTCACCGCTTCCCGGACGGAGGTTCGGATCCGGTGATTCGCGGGGAGCGCGGCGGTCCAGCGGGGAAGGATCACGTCGACCTCCTTCGCCGGGAATTCGTCCGCCAGCATTCCGAGGATGTGCCGGATATCCTCCGCGTCCAGCTCTGCGCAGGAGACGGATGCGACGGGGGCTTTGTATTTCTCCTCCAGATCTTCGGCCAGCCGGACCGTTTCCGGCGCGTCGGGACGGGTCGAATTGAGGATCACGGCGAAGGGCTTTCCGAGCTCCGTCAACTCCGCCGCCACCCTCTCCTCCGCCGCGGCATAGTTCTCCCGGGGGATCTCGCCGATGGAGCCGTCCGTCGTCACGAGCATCCCCACCGTCGCGTGTTCGGCGATGACCCGGTGCGTCCCGACCTCCGCCGCCTCTTCGAAGGGGACGGGCCCCTCGTGCCACGGAGTCCGCACCATCCGCGCCTCTCCGTCCTCCGTCGATCCCATCGCCCCGGGGATCATGTAGCCGACGCAGTCCGCGAGCTTGATCCGCATGCCGATCCCGTCGCAGCTGATGGGGACGCCGTCGTCGGGGATGAATTTCGGCTCGGTGGTCATGACCGTTCTTCCCCCCGCGGACTGGGGCATCTCGTCCCGCGCCCGGATCCGGTCTCCCTCGTCGGCGATGTTCGGGATCACCGCCTCTTCCATGAACCGCTTGATGAAGGTGCTCTTGCCCGTCCGCACCGGCCCCACCACGCCGATATAGACGTCCCCGTGCGTCCGTTCGGCAATGTCCCTGTAAATCGAAGTATCCGCCAATGTCCTCTTCCTCCGCATTCAGAATGTGGGGCATTGTATGCGCGCCGCGGGCGGGATATGCCTCGCCCTGCGGAAGGGGAACCGCTTGACAATTTCTCCCGGATCCGGTATAATAAGGCAAAGCCGTGACTTTTTGAAGGAGACGTCTGTGAAGAAGAAAATCAAGAGATTCATGACGAGCCGCGTCGTCATCGTGTATTTTCTCATCGCCGTGCAGCTTTTTCTGATTTTCTGGATGGCGGTGGGGTTTTCATCCCGTTTTTATTTTTACAGCCTGCTGACCTCCCTGATCTCGCTGGTCTTCCTGCTCTATCTCATGCGGTCGAGCCACAACATGCCCTATAAGATCGCGTGGATGGCGGTGGCTTTCGTCTTTCCGGTCTTCGGCGTCGCGCTCTATCTGATCTTCGGCGGGAACCGGCTTTCCTCCCACCGGAAGAGGAAGATGCGCTTCATGAACAAAGCCCTCAAAAAAGCCGCCGCGCTGGAGAAGGGGGATCGGGAGAAACTGGAAGCCGAATCCCCCTCGGCCGCCCGGCAGTCGAAGTATCTGGAATCCGCCTCCTTCACGCCCGTCTCCGGGAATTGCGAGACCCGGTATTTCGCGAGCGGCGAGGAGATGTTTCCCGTCCTGCTCGAAGAACTCGGGAAGGCCGAGCGGTATATCTTCCTCGAATACTTCATCATCGGGGAGGGGGAGATGTGGGATGCGGTCCACGGGATTCTGCTCGAAAAGGTCCGGCAGGGCGTGGACGTGCGGGTGATCTACGACGACGTGGGGTGTGCCGTGTCCGTGGACCGTCATTTCGACGCCGCGCTGAGAGCCGAGGGGATCGACTGCCGCATCTTCCAGCGGTTCGTGCCCTTCCTGACCGCCCGGCAGAACAACCGGGACCACCGCAAGATCTGCGTGATCGACGGGATCACCTCCTTCACGGGAGGGGTCAACCTGGCGGACGAATACATCAACACCGTGAAGCGGTTCGGCTACTGGAAGGACACCGCCGTCATGATCCGCGGGCGGGCGTCCTGGAGCTTCACCGCCATGTTCCTCACGATGTGGGACTATCTCTGCGGCAACGGAGGCGACGGACAGGACGATTATTCCGCCTTTCTGCCTCCGCCGGAAGCATGGGACGGCATCCGCGGCTCCGGCTGGGTCCATCCCTACACCGACACGCCGATGGACGGGGAGCCCGTCGGGGAAAACGTGTACCTCGGCCTGATCCAGCAGGCGAAAAAATACGTCTGGATCACGACGCCCTATCTCATCGTCGACGAGCTGATGGAACGCTCGCTTCTCCATGCGGCTCGGTGCGGGGTGGACGTGCGGATCGTGACCCCCGGGATCCCGGACAAGCTCCTCATCAACGAGACGACGAAAAACTGCTATCCGTCCCTGCTCGCCGGCGGGGTGAAGATCTACGAATACACCCCCGGATTCGTCCACGCGAAGGGATTTCTCTGTGACGACGAATTCGCGGTCGTGGGGAGCGTAAACCTCGATTACCGCAGTCTCTACCTGCATTTCGAGTGCGGCGCGTGGATGTACCGTACGGACTGCCTCCCCGCCGTCAAGCGCGATTTCGAAGAGACCCTGGCCGCCTCCCGCCTGCTCACGGAACCGGATAAGATTTCCGGGATCCGGAAGCTCTTCCGGGCGTCGCTGGACTTTATCGCGCCTCTGCTCTGAAAACGCTCAGTCCCGGCTTCCGAAATAGGAGCTTTCCGTCTCCTCCCCCCGGAATCCCCGCTGTCTGAGGACTTCGTAGACCCCGACGGCGGCCGCGTTCGAGAGGTTCAGGCTCCTTAAGTGTTCCCGCATCGGGATCCGCACGCACCGGTCGAGATGGGCGAGGAGAAAATCTTCCGGCAGGCCCTTCGTCTCCTTCCCGAAGAAGAGAAAGACGGGGGATTCATACCGGACCTCCGTGTAGCACCGGGGAGCCTTGGTCGTGAAGCACCAGAACGGGGCTCCGGGATTCTTTGAGAAGAAATCGTCAAGTCCGTCGTAGTAGGTGATATCCAATAGATGCCAGTAATCGAGCCCGGCCCGTTTCAGCTTCCGGTCGTCCACCGCGAAACCCATCGGGCGGATCAGATGGAGGGCGGCTCCGGTGGCGGCGCAGGTGCGGGCGATGTTGCCGGTGTTCTGGGGGATCTCGGGCTCGTGGAGCACGATGTTGATTTCTTTCATGTTCGGCGTTCCTTTCCTTGATTCGACCCTATTATACAGCGGACGGGCCGGATGCGCAAGCCGGGGGACGGACAAATCCGGGAGAGATCGCCGGTTTTTCAAGAAGTTTACATTTTCCGCTTAAAATCTTATCACAAATGGCATATAATGATCGTGAATGACTGTCGTATCATACCTCAATCACAGGAAGGGAATAGCGGCCGTGACGCCGCCCTTGACCAATGAGCATCATCACCAAGGTTTTCGGAACGTACAGCGAGCGTCAGATCAAGAAGATCACGCCCACTCTGAAAAAAGTCAACGCCCTCGCTGACACCTATAAATCCATGTCCGACGCGGATATGCGCTCCCGCACGGACGTCTTCAAGAAGCGTCTTTCCGCCGGGGAGACCCTCGACGACATTCTGCCCGAGGTCTATGCCTGCGTGCGGGAAGCCTCCGACCGCATCCTCGGCAAGCGTCCCTTCGACGTGCAGATCCTCGGCGGCATCCTCCTCCATCAGGGGCGGATCACCGAGATGAAGACCGGCGAAGGAAAAACGATCGTGGCGGTCCTGCCCTCCTACCTGAACGGTCTGGAAGGGAAGGGCGTCCACGTCGTCACACCGAACGAATACCTCGCCCGGGTCGGAGCGGAGGAGATGGGGCGCGTCCACGAGTATCTCGGACTCACGACGGGCCTTGTGATCCACGACCAGAAGCGCGCGGAGAAGCAGGCGGCCTACAACTGCGACATCACCTACGGCACGAACAACGAATTCGGCTTCGACTACCTCCGTGACAATATGGTGATCTACCGGGAGGACCGGACCCAGCGCGGGCACAATTTCGCCATCGTGGACGAGGTGGACTCCATCCTCATCGACGAAGCCCGGACCCCTCTCATCATCTCCGGCCGCGGTGACGAGGTGGACATGCTCTACGAAATGGCAGACCGCTTCGCCCGCTCCCTCCGCAAATACGTCATCAAGGAACTGGACGCGAAAGAGGACAACGACGACATCGACGCGGACTATATCGTGGACGAGAAGGCGAAGACCACCACGCTCACGGCCTCCGGCGTCGAAAAGGCGGAAAAGTTCTTCGGCATCCAGAATTTCTCCGATCCCGAGAACGCGGACATCACCCACCACATCTATCAGGCGATCCGCGCCCACGGCGTCATGCACCTCGACACCGACTACATCGTCAAGGACAACGAGGTCATCATCGTCGACGCCTTCACGGGCCGTCTCATGCCCGGACGCCGCTACTCCGACGGTCTCCATCAGGCGATCGAGGCGAAGGAGGGCGTCAAGATCCAGCGGGAGAACCGCACCAACGCCACCATCACCTTCCAGAACTACTTCCGCATGTACAAGAAGCTCTCCGGCATGACGGGCACCGCCCTTTCCGAAGAGAACGAATTCCGCGAGATCTACAATCTCGACGTGGTGGAAGTCCCGACGAACCGCCCGATGATCCGCGTCGACCATCCCGACGTCGTCTACAAGACGAAAGCGGGGAAGGACCGCGCCATCATCAACCAGATCGTCGAATGCCACGAAAAGGGCCAGCCCGTCCTCGTCGGCACCGTGTCCGTCGAGAAGTCGGAAGCCCTCTCGAAGAAGCTCAAGGCGACGGGGATCCCCCACACCGTGCTGAACGCGAAGTACCACGAGATCGAAGCGGATATCGTGGCGCAGGCGGGCAAACCGGGGGCGGTCACGATCTCCACGAACATGGCGGGCCGCGGTACCGACATCATGCTCGGCGGCAACGCGGAATACCTCGCCAAGGCCCAGATGCGCAAGGAGGACTACCCCGAGGAGATCGTCGCGGCCTCCACCGGATCCTCCCTCGACGTCAGCGACGAGATCCGGGACGCAAGGCTCTACTATCAGGAACTCTATAAAAAATATCAGGAAGTCATCAAGCCCGAAGCGGACAAGGTGCGGGCGGCGGGAGGACTCTTCGTCATCGGCACCGAACGGCACGAGTCCCGCCGGATCGACAACCAGCTCCGCGGACGTTCCGGCCGTCAGGGAGACCCGGGTGAAAGCCGCTTCTTCCTCTCCTTCGAGGACGACCTCATGCGGCTGTTCGGCTCCGACCGGATCACCGGCATCGTGGAGCGTCTCGGTCTGGACGAGGATACCCCCATCGACGCGAAGATCCTCTCCGGCTCCATCGAATCCGCCCAGAAACGACTCGAGGACCAGAACTTCAACCGCCGCAAGAACGTCCTTGCCTACGACGACGTCATGAACCAGCAGCGCGAGGTGATCTACGCCCAGCGTTCCGAGGTCCTCGACAACGCCAACCTCAAGGAAAAGATCCGTTCGATGATCGCGGGGACCCTGAACGACGCCGTGGACAGCTATCTCCACGAGGACGACTTCTCGCTCTGGGATCTCGACGGGCTCCGCCAGCGGTATATGGGCCTGCTCTGCAACCCGGAGGATTTCTCCGATCTCGGAGAGGACCCCGCCGCGGAACGGGAAAAGATCCGCGCGACCCTGCACGAACGGGCGGACAAACTCTACGAATCGAAGGAAGAACTCTTCGGCGCGGACAAGATGCGGGAGATCGAGCGCGTCTTCCTGCTCCAGAACGTCGACAAGAAGTGGATCGACCACCTGGAAGCGATGGATTCCCTCATGGAGATGATCGGTCTTCAGGCTTACGCTCAGCGCAATCCGATCTCCGAATACCGGATCCAGGGCGCGGACCTCTTCGACGAGATGATCACCGCCATCCGCGACGACACTGCCCGCATGATCCTCTCCGTCATTCCGGCTCCGCAGAAGGAGATCAAGCGCGTGGAAGTGCTCAAGCCCGTCTCCGAGGGATTCGCCGGCGGGGACGGATCGCCCGCTCCCGCGAAAAAGCCCGTCACCGCGGACAAGTTCGCCAAGGTGGGCCGCAACGATCCCTGTCCCTGCGGCAGCGGAAAGAAGTACAAGAACTGTCACGGCCGTCCTCAGAACAGCGCCGAAGGACAGGAACAGGGATAATCTATGGGATTCGGCATCCTGATTTTCGGCTATTTCGCCATGTTCGCCTTCGCCCGCTCCCCGTACTACTTCTTCGCGGATATCGTCGGCTCGGTCGTCACTGTGTTCGCGCTCTCGAAGCTCGGGGAGTACAGCCGGAGGTTTTACGGCGCGATGTTTTCCGCCCTCGGCTTTCTGATCCTCTGCTCCGTGAACGCGGCCTCGCTGCTCTTTTCCCTCTATCCGATGGGAAGCGGCGCGGCGTGGACGGCGGTGGAGATCCTGAAGCTGGCCGCCGGATGCGCGATGCACGTCTTCCTCTTCCTCGGGATCCGCACGGTGGCGCAGAGGGCGGGGATCACCTCTCTCGCCTCGAAAGCTCTGGGACGCCTCGCCGCGACTTCGATCTATTACGGGGCTGCCTTCCTCGCGGTGGCGTTCTCTCCGCTGCTCGACGACAGGACTGCGGCCGCCGCGGGGGTGGGGATCTGGCTTTTCTGGATTCTCTGCCTCGTCTTGAATCTGCTCCTCTTATACGGGTGCTTCTCGATGATCCTGCCCGCCGATGCGGACGAGAACGAAAAGCCGCGCTCGAGGATCAAATTCTTAAACGTCCTCTCGGATAAGTTCGACGAGCTGGACGACAAAAAGAACGAATACCGCCGCCAGTCCATGAAGATGGCCCTGGAGGAGGCGGAGCGGATCGCCGCGGAAAAGAAAAAGGGCAAAAAGAAGCCGACGCATAAAAAGAAAAAATAAAAAGAACGGGGGACGCTGGAATGGGATTCGGGCTTTTGATCGCAGGATTCATCCTGTTGAGCAATCCGGTCATTATGCTGCCGATTTTCGGCGATATCCTGCCGGACGCCGTCGGGTTTTTCCTGATCGCCGCGGGGCTGACCAAGCTCTCCGCGTTCATCGGGAAGATCTCCGAAGCGCGGGACGGCTTTATCAAGCTGGCGTTTACGGAAGTCGCGAAATTCGTCGCCATGCTCGCCCTGGTGATGATGAGCGGGTCCGCGAAACCCCTGCTCGCTCTGGTCTTCGGCGTGCTGGAAGCGATGTTCTTCATCCCCGCGGTCCTGAATCTCTTCGAGGGGCTCTCCTTCGCGGGACTCTGGTACGGCGGGACCGCGGTATACGCGAAAAGAACGGTCGCCCGGAAGGGCCGGAAAGCCGTCGTCCGGGACGGGAAGAAGACCTTCGAGACTGTCGAAAAGACGAGGGAGATCGAACAGCTCGCGGTCGTGAGGCGGACGATAATCTTCTTCTATCTGCTCCGCATCGTCTCGACTCTCGTGCCGGAGCTGGCGGAACTCCAGCTTTACGACTACCTCGGCACCGTGGACCGGATGGCCCTCGATTTCGTCCGGTTCAAGCCGCTCTTCTATATCCTCTTCGCCATTCTGGTGATCGCCTTCGGCATCGTCTTCATCGTCCGCACGGCGCGGTTCTTCGGAGCGCTCCGGGGGGACAAGCCCTTCATCGCCGCCCTCGAAGACAAGTACAACCGGGACATCCTTCCGCGGACTACCTATTTTATCGCCAAGAGGATGAAGCTGGTTCTCGCCTTCTTCGCGCTGTCCGCCGCCGCCTCGTTCATCCTTCCCATCGACAACGTCAACGTCCTCGTGGGAGCGGTCTCTTCGGGGCTGCTCATCACCGCCGGGGTGCTGATGCTGAAATACGAGAGATCCGCCGTCTGGTCGGTGATCCTTGCCGCGGCGCGGTGCGTCCTCTCCGTTCTCAACACCATAGGGCAGATCCGGTATTTCAACGATTACAGCGCGGACGCGGTCCTCAGAGTCAGCGACGCGTACAGCAGATATTACGGGCTCGCCATGCGGGAGGTCCTCGAATACGTCCTTGCCCTGGCCTCGGTGCTCTTCTTCTTCGTCTCGCTGATGAAGGCCGTGAAAGCCCACCTCGAGATCTGTGGCATCCAGACGGACAACGCCATGTATTCGAAGCGCAACAGGGACCTCGAAACCTACAACGCCGTGGGAGGCCGCCTGCTCCTCGCCTCGATTTTGGCTATCCTCAACTACGTGATCTCCTGTTCCTACCGGTACCTCGCCGTGGACCTCTCCCTCGTCCTCGTGCTCACGACGGCCGTCACCATCGTCTACGCCGCCTACGCCGTCTACGCGATGCACACGATCGACGATCAGCTCTACGACAAAGAGATCGAAATGTTCTGATCCCCCGAAAAACAGATCCCCCGCGGATCCCCACCGGCTCGGAAGTCGGCGCAGGACTGCGGGGGATTTTTACGTCTAAGGGATCACATTGTTCCGCCGGAGGTGCGCTCGATGATCATGTCCTGCCACTCCCGGTTGAGGGTGACGAAGCGCGCGTTCCAGCCGGACACCCGGACCGAGAGGGTCTTGTATTCCTCGGGGTGCTCCCGGGCGGCTTCCAGCACCGAGGCGTCGATCACGTCTGTCTGCATGAAGAATCCGCCGAGCATGACGAAGGTTCTGTAAAGCCCGACGAGCGCGGCCAGTCCGTTTTCCCCCGAGACCGAGGAGGGATGGAGCCGCACGTCCAGAGCCGCCCCGGAGATCTGCTTCGAGAGATCCGCCTTGCAGTAGGACTTCACCACGGCCGTCGCGCCTTCCGTGTCGGTCCCCGGAGTGGGGGAAGCATTGCCCGAGAGGACGGCGGCCTTTTTCGTACCCATCGGGGAGGCGGCGCGGCTGCAGGACCATTCGATCTGCCGCCCGAAGGTCGAGACGCCGGGGATGAAGAGGAAGGGATTTTCGTGCAGGTGGGCGAGGACCGCGTCCGCGAAGACGTCGAGGATCTTTGTCACATAAGCGTCCGCCTCGTCGTCGTCGTTTCCGTAGTAGGGGATCCGCTCCTTGGCGTACTGTCTGAGGGGTTCCGCGCCTTCCCAGTCGTTCCCGAGGATCTTCATGAGGTCGTCGAAGGAGACGAGCTTATCCCGGAAGCAGAGCCGGTCGATGGCATGGAGGCTGTTTCCCGCGTCCGGCGCGCCGCCGATGTGGGGGGAGAAGACGGTGTAGCGCGGCCCGCCCTGATAATAGGAGCGTCCGTTTTTCGCGCAGTCCTTCGTGAAGAGGGAGACCACGGCGCAGGGAGGACCGTCGTTGTTCCAGACCCAGTCCCCGTTTTCGTCCCGGTATCCTCTCCAGCCCGAGACGGTTCGGTACGCTTCGTCGGCGTAGTCCCGCAGTCTCTTTGCGTATGCGTTCCAGAGATCATTGTAGGAATCGAAATGCTTCGGGGCGTCCGGCAGGCCCAGCACGTCCCGCATGAGCAGGGAATAGCCGTCGAAGGGGCCGTAGATGAAATAGGTCTCCCCGGGGATCTGCACCTCCCAGCATCCGTCGTTGGCGAACCGCCGCGCGTCGTAGAGGGCGTATCCCGCTTTCACGAGGGAGTTCAGGATCAATTCCTCGTTGTAGACCGCGATGATCCCGCCGCCATACCGCACGACCTCGGCGATCCGTTCGAGCAGCCGGGGATCCGTGTTCCGGTTCAGGCGCACGGTGATCGGAAAATCCGAGATCCCAAGCTCCTCGATCACGTCGAGCACGAGCCAGGTCACGGCGTTCGTCACGTCCCGTCCGTCTGCGTCCACGCCGGAGAGCACGATGTTCTGATAGTGCTGCGCGTCACCGGTCCCCCGGGGCGTGTCCGTGACGATCCATTCGCAGCCCTTGATGAAGAAATGGGCGAGGATCTCCCGGGCTTCGTCCGTCGTGATCCGTCCGTCGGCGAGGTCCTTTTCGAGGTACGGCCCGAGGATCTCGTCGATCCGCCCGATCCCGGACCAGTTTCCCGTCAGCCGGGTGAAGGCGAAGGCAAACCACAGGCTCTGCACCGCTTCATGGAAACCGGAGGCGGGTTCGAAGGGGACCCGGGTCAAAAGGGCATGGCAGGCCGGATTCAGCGTTTCCGATTCCCGGAGCATCCGCCCGTGCCAGATACGAAACGCTTCCGCCGCGTCCTTCAGAAAGCGGGTGTAGGGCAGGTCCGCGTACAGATCCAGTTCTTCTTCCATCGCCCGGAAGCCCTCCCGGACGACGCGGTCGAAGCCGAGGGTCACGTGGCTGACGGAGGAGAAAACCGCCGATCCGCCCCGGAACGCCGGGACCTGATGGTCGATGGCCGCCCCGAGGGTTGCCGATCCGACGATGAGCTCGCCGTCGACGAACCGCAGGGGACAGTCCCGGGCGATCGCGAGGACCGCCGCGGAGTATTTCTCGTCCGGGGACATGGCGTCAAAGCCGTCGATCCCGTCGAGGGTAACGGCGGGAAAAGCGCGGGCCTCGTCGCCGTATTTTCCTTTCATGCTCTCGAGGGCGAACCGCCTCGTCCCGTCTTTCAGCCGCGCGGGACGTTCGAGCCCCGTCGGACAGGGAATGCTCACCATCGCACATCCTCTCGATTGAACGTAAGATCGACTCTGATCCTATTATAAGCGGATTCTCCCGCGAAATCAAGACTTTTTTCGCCGAAAGGGTGGAATCCCGGGCCGGTTTGTGATACAATGCAGGGGAAAGAAAACGGGGACGGACCCCGGAGACATGGAGGACTTCAAATGCGCAAAGATACCATCCGTCTGGCGGATCACGGAGAAACGAAGATGGTGGCCCACCGGGGCGTGAGCGGGCTGGAATGCGAAAACACTGCCGCCGCGTTCATCGCAGCCGGGAACCGCTCCTATTGGGGTGTGGAGACCGATATCTGGAGAACCATCGACCGGCAGTATATGTGCAACCACGACGGCCGCACCGGCAGGATCTGCGACGAGGACCTCGTCATCGAAAAATCCACCTTCGAAGCCCTGCGCGCCCTCACCCTCAGAGACGTGGACGGAAAGAGCGACCGGGCGGAGGTACGGCTCTGCACCCCGGCGGAGTACCGCAAGATCTGCGAGAAATACGGCAAGGTCTGCGTGCCCGAGCTCAAATCCAATTTCACCGAGGACGAGATCCGGGAAATCGTCGGCATCTTTGACGGCTATCTCGAAAACACCGTGTTCATCGCCTTCAACATCGCGAACCTCGATCTCGTGCGGAAGGTCGCCCCGGAGCAGACGGTCCAGTTCCTCTCCGGCGGCTGGAAGGATGAACTGCCCGACATGCTGGCCGAGCGGAAGATGGATCTTGACATCGGCTGGGGAGCCCTGACCGAAGAACGGATCCGCCTCTGCCACGACCGCGGGATCAAGGTCAACTGCTGGACCGTGGACGACCCGGAGAAGGCTGAGAACCTCATCGGCTGGGGCGTCGACTACATCACCTCAAACATCCTCGAATGATCTCCTGAAAAAGGAAAATCCCGTGCGTCCCGAAACCCGGAAAAGGGCGGAACGCACGGTTTTTTTATATCTTTCGGATCTCCGTCACGACGGCGCAGAGGTCTTTCACGGTGAAGCGGATCTCGTACCCGGCGAAGGGGAAGCCGTATTCCCGTCCGTCCTCGCGCTGATAGGCGGGGCGGGGATCGGAGCGGAGCAGGGAGGCGAGGGCTTCCCGCTGTTCGGGGGAGAGGGGAGCGTCCGGAGGGATCGAAGCCGTCAGCCTGTCCCCGCCCGCCTGGTCCGCGAATCCGCCCTTTGCCTCCGGGATGCAGTCCGCAAGGGGGAGATAGGGCTTGATATCGTAGACGGGGGTGCCGTCCATCATGTCGATCCCCGCGATACGGAGCCGCGGACCGACGGGGGAATTCTTCTCCACCGCCAGAAGCCGCACTGCCGAGAGCCCGATGGGATTCGGACGGTTCGGGGAGCGCGTCGCGAAGACCCCCATCCTCTCGTTCCCTCCGAGACGGGGCGGACGGACGGTCGGCGACCAGCGGAGGGATCGGTCGTCCTTATTTTCCTCCCGGGAGGCGAATCCTTCGGAAAAGCCCCAGAGCAGCCAGATGTGGGAAAAGCCCTCCAGCCCCCGCACCGCTTCGGGGACCCGGAATCCCTCCTCGAACTCCACGACGCCCTCCAGTTCCGGCACCAGCCCGCTCTGCCTCGGGAGCCCGAATTTCGTCGGGAAGTCCGTGCGCACCCGGGCGATCACGCAGAGCTCCGTCACCGCTTTTCCCCTCCTCCCGTAAACTGATTCCGATACTCTCCGCCGGACTTGCCGGAGCTTTTTTTCTTCTCGGCCGGGGGATCCTCTTTCTCCCCGGATTTCGCCAGCGTGCGGACGAGAACGGTCACGGAGGCCGCCACAGCGTAGACCAGCGTGAAGAAGACGAAATAGACGAGGAAGGAGACCCCGCCGGACGCAGCGTTTTCACCGGTTTTGAAATATCCTCCCGGCATGGAGAAGATCAGCCAGAAGAACCCGAGGGTCGCGAGAAAGTGTAAAGCCAGCCGGAGCGGAGCCGTCAAAAGATCCGAGAACAGGAAGCAGAAGGAGACGCTCAGAAAAAGCGACTGCACGAGCATCCACGCCACGGCGGAGGGAACCGGCAAGAGCGTCGGCCGGATCAGCGTGCCCGTCAGATAAAAGAGATTGAGGAACACCGCGTCGATGACGAGAGCGCGGGCGAGTACGGTTTTCACAGCGCGGAGCGTTTTCATGAAGTCGCCTCCCAGGTTTGATTCCGCCCCGATTCTAGCAGACAAACGTGAAGTTTTCGCCGGAGAGGGGAAAATGATTCGTAAACAATGCCCGGATCCGAAAAAAGCCCGGAAAAGCCGAAAATCAAACGCCGAAGTGCGCCGCATCGGATTGACAAGAACGCATAAATGATGTATAATGAACAAGAATATACGCATAAGCCAGTCATCAACGGGAGTCTGACATGTCTGAAAAAAAGAAGCTGTCGCGCAGAGAGTGCCGGGAGCTGATCTTCAAGCTGCTGTTCGCAAAGGAATTCGACCGGGAAGCGGATCCGGAGGCTTTTTACAGGGATTATATCGAAAACACGGAGGAGCCCACCGCGGAGTACGTGGAGAACGTCTTCACCGGGGTCTGCGCCGCTCTTCCCGAACTGGACGCCGAACTCGAAGCCGCGGCCGTGCGGTGGAAGCTGTCGCGCATGTCCACCTCCACCCGCTCCGTCCTCCGCATGGCGCTGTATGAAATGACCGTGTGCGAAGTCCCAGCCAAGGCGGAGATCAACGAAGCGCTGGAGCTCATCAAGAAATACGACGAGGATTCCGCGCCCTCCTTCGTCAACGGCATCCTCAACCGGATCGCCCGGGACAGGGGCCTGATCGAAGCATGACGCCGCTCTTTCTCGGGATCGACACCAGCAATTACACCACCTCCGCGGCTCTCGCGGGATCGGACGGCAGGATCTTTCTCAACTGTAAGCTCCCCCTGCCCGTGAAGGAGGGGGAACGGGGACTGCGCCAGAGCGACGCGGTCTTTCACCATGTGAAGAATCTGCCTGAAGCCGCCCGCGCGGTGGGGGACGCGCTGAACTCCGCCGAAGACGGGACGCTTCTCGCCGCGGGAGTCTCCTCCGTTCCCCGGGACGCCGAGGAATCCTACATGCCGTGCTTCCTTTCGGGAGCCGCGGCGGCGGAGATGGCGGCGAACGTCCGGGGGATCCCCCTGTACCGCTTCTCCCATCAGGCGGGGCACGTCATGGCGGCGGTCGGATCGGTCTCGGCGGAAGAGGGGGATTTCCGTTCTGCTCTTGACCGCTGGCTGAACGGGCCTTTTCTCGCGTTCCACGTCTCGGGCGGGACGACGGATCTTCTGCTCGTGCGCCCGGACGAAGAGAAGATCTTCTCCGTCGAACGGATCGGCGGATCGAAGGATATCAACGGCGGACAGGCGGTGGACCGGACCGGGGTGCGCATGGGATTTTCCTTCCCCGCAGGCCGGGCTATGGACGAAGCCGCTCTCGCTTACGGCGGGAAGATCCCGAAGGCGAGGATCTCGGTGGACGGCGCGTGCTGCTGTCTCTCCGGCCTCGAGAACCGTGCCGCCGCGCTGTGGGAAGAGTGTGGGGACCGGGGAGCCGTTTCCGCCTTCACCCTCGATTTTCTCGCCCGCACCCTCGCCGCGATGGCCGAAAACGCCCGCCGGGAATACGGGGATCTGCCCGTGCTCTTCGCCGGAGGAGTCATGAGTTCCGTCTATGTCCGGCGGATCCTCTCTCCGCTCGGGCGGTTTGCCGATGCGGCGTTTTCCTCCGACAACGCGGCGGGGATCGCGCTCCTCACAGCAGAACGATACCGGAGGCAGCATGAACTCTGAACCGAAAGCCCGGTTTTCGGGAGCCCTGACCGTCACGCAGCTCAACGAGTTCGTGAAGCGGCTCCTCGATTCCTCACCCCGGCTCTCCGAGGTGACGGTGCGGGGCGAGATCTCCAATTTCAAGAATCACTACGCCACGGGCCACTGGTATTTCACCCTCAAGGACGAGGGGAGCCAGCTTTCCGCGGTGATGTTCCGTTCTTCCGCGGTGAGGATGAAATTCCTGCCCGAGGACGGGATGAAGGTCGTCGCACGGGGCCGGATCTCCGCGTATGTCCGGGGCGGATCCTACCAGCTTCTGGCGGACGCCGTGGAACCGGACGGGGTGGGCGCCCTCTACGTGGCCTTCGAACAGCTCAAACGGAAGCTCGAAGCGGAAGGTCTCTTCGATCCGGCGCGGAAAAAGCCCCTGCCGAAGATCCCCTCCCGCATCGGGATCATCACCTCCCCCACCGGAGCGGCGGTCCGCGATATGATCAACGTGACGGAACGCCGGTTCCCCTACGCCGGGCTCTGGCTGTGGCCCTCCCTCGTGCAGGGACCGGACGCGCCGGCTCAGCTCTGCGAAGGGCTCCGCTATTTCAACGAAACGGATTCCGTCGACGTCATCATCATCGGGCGGGGGGGAGGATCCATGGAGGACCTCTGGGCGTTCAACGACGAGCGGGTGGCAAGAGCCGTGGCGGCTTCGAAGATCCCGGTCGTCTCCGCCGTGGGGCACGAGACCGATTTCACCATCACCGATTTTGCCGCCGACTGCCGCGCTCCGACGCCATCCGCCGCCGCAGAACTCGCGGTCCCGGACGGGGAGACGCTGAAAAGACAGATCGCCCATATCGTCACCCGGGAGGCGGACGTCCTCACGGCCATGCTCGACCGGGAGCGCCGGAAGATCCGGGATCTCGCGGGACGCAGGGTCCTGACGGATCCGGCGGCGGGGATCGGGGACCGCAGGATCACCCTCGACAGGATCACGGAGCGGATGCTCAGACTGGAAGAGGGGCGCATCGGAGAGGGAAGGGCAAAGCTCGGGACCCTCGCCGGAACGCTCTCCGCTATGGATCCGCTGGCGGTGCTCTCCCGGGGATACAGCGCGGTCTACCGGGAAGACGGACGGCTGGTGCGCTCGGTGGGGGACGTCTCCCCCGGGGACAGAATCGCGTTTCGGACCGCGGACGGCACGGCGGACTGCACGGTGGACGCCGTAAACAAAAAGGAAAACGAACGGGCGGCGGGGAAGACCGGTTATCAGGCTCCCGCGGGCCCGCATGAGGAATAAATCGGATGGAACCAAACGAACTGAGTTTTGAAGCGGCCCTTTCGCGGCTGGAAGAAATCGTGAGGCGGCTGGAATCCGGATCCGCGCCGCTGGACGAATCCCTCGCGCTCTTTGAGGAGGGTGTGGGACTGGTGAAGCTCTGCAACGCCCGGCTCGACAGCGCGGAACAGAAGGTCCGGCTGCTTTCGAAGAACCCGGACGGCACCGTGACCGAAGGGGATCTCCCCCCGATGAACGCGAACGGAGGCTGAAGATCATGACGGAAACCGAACTTCTCGCCCGGCTGAAGGAAGCCGCCGCGGACACGGAGCGGGCCCTCGAAGGAGCTCTTTCCCCCGTCCACACCGGCGATACCGTGATCGGGGAGGCCATGCGCTACGCCACCCTCGGAGGAGGCAAGCGGATCCGGGCCTTCCTCGTCCTGACCTGCGCCGAGCTCTGCGGAGGGACCCGGGAGGCGGCTCTGCCCTTTGCCTGCGCCATCGAATGCGTGCACGCCTACTCCCTGATCCACGACGATCTGCCCTGCATGGACAACGATCCCCTGCGCCGGGGCAAGCCCTCCTGCCATGTCGCGTTCGGCGAAGCGGAAGCCCTGCTCGCCGGGGACGCCCTTCTGACCTACGCTTTCGAGGCAGCGGCGTCGAATCCCTTCGTTTCCCCGGAATCCGCGGCGGCGGCGGTGAATGTTCTCGCGTCGGAAGCCGGACCGAGGGGGATGGTGCGGGGACAGGCCATCGACATGAAGAGCGAAATGAAGAATCTGGACGAACTCGCCGATATGTACGCCGGAAAGACCGCGGCTCTGCTCCGGGCGTCCTGCCTTCTCGGGCTCTTTGCCGCTCCGGGGAAACCGGATCCTGCCATCCGCGAAAAGCTGGAGGAGTACGCGTACCACATCGGCCTCGCGTTCCAGATCCGGGACGACATTCTCGACGTGACGAGCGACACGGAGACCCTCGGCAAGGCGGTCGGAAGCGACGAAAAGAACGACAAGAAGACCGTCTTCGCGTTCATGGAACTGGAAGAAGCGGACGCGCGGGTCAGGTCCCATACCGAAACCGCCTGCCGCGCGGTGGCCGATATTCCGGGATCCGGGATCCTCGCCGCCCTCGCCCTCTGGCTTGCGGAACGGAAGAAATGAGACTGGATCTCGCTCTCGCCGCCCGGGGACTGGCGAAAAGCCGCACCCGCGCCCGGGATCTCATTGAAAAAGGATTCGTGACGGCGGACGGGACCGTGATCCGCAAGCCGTCCTTCGAGGTGGACGACACGGCGGTCCTCTCTATCCTCGGGGAGGATCACCCCTACGTAGGCCGGGGAGGAATGAAGCTGGAGGCCGCCCTCGACCGGTTCGGGATCGACCCTGCCGGACGGATCTGCGTCGACGTAGGCGCGTCCACCGGGGGATTCACCGACTGCCTTCTGCGCCGCGGAGCACGGAAGGTCTGGGCGGTGGACGCCGGGCACGGTCAGCTGGATCCCGCCCTCGCGGCAGACCCCCGGGTCGTGAATCTCGAAGGGGTCAACGCCCGGCTCCTCTCGCCAGAGATCATTCCCGAACCGTGCGGGATCGCGGTGCTGGACCTCTCCTTTATCTCCCAGACCCTCGTGCTCCCCGCCCTCGCCGGGATCCTCGCGCCGGACGCTTGTTATGTAGGCCTCATCAAGCCGCAGTTCGAATGCGGGCGGGAAGCTCTCTCGAAGAACGGCGTCGTCCGGTCCCCCGCGCGCCACAGGGAAGCCGTGGAAAAGGTCCTCTCCGCCCTCGAAGAGAACGGGCTCGGGACCTTTGGACTTATGAAATCCCCCGTCCGCGGCGGAGACGGCAACACGGAGTTCCTCGCCGCAGCCCGACCGGGGGAGAAACGCCTTGTCGGGGAACGTCAGATCCGGGAGGCCATAGATGAATGAACTGAAACGATTTATCCTGATCCCGAACACCTCCAAGCAGATCCCGAAGGAGGCCATCGCGGGGATCGCGGACCGGCTCAAAGCCTCGGGCGGATCCGTCGGGACCCTGCCGGAATTCGCGAATCATCTCGCGCCCCTCGGAGAACGGCTCTCCTTCGTCTGGGAAGGACCTGACGGGGAAAACGGGCCGGAGGACGCCGCCGCCATCGTGCTGGGAGGGGACGGCTCCATCATCGAGGCCTCCCACCGCCTCCTCGGGCAGAACGTCCCCATCCTCGGGGTCAACTACGGCCGCGTCGGATTCCTCGCCGGGATCGAGATCGGCGAAGCGGAACTGCTCGACAGGCTCCCCGCCGGGAACTATGCCGTGGAGGAGCGCATGATGCTCGATTCCGCCGTGACCGACACGGAGGGGAAGAGACGCGGGACCTTCACCGTGCTCAACGACATCGTGCTGACGAACGGCCCCGTCGCGCGGCTCATTTCCTTCGACGTGTTCTGCGACGGCGTGCTGATCGAGACCTGCCGGGCGGACGGCATGATTTTCGCCACGCCCACGGGCTCGACAGCTTATTCCCTCTCGGCGGGCGGTCCCGTGCTGGATCCCTCCGTCGCCGCCGTCTGCGCGACCCCGATCTGTCCCCACACGCTTTCGAGCCGCCCCGTGATCTTCCGCGGGGACGCCCGGCTGGAAATCAAGGGGATCCGGAACAACAACGCTTCCGTCTGGCTGAACGCGGACGGGCGGGACGAACTCGCCATCCAGCCGGGGGACAGAGTGGAGATCTGCCGCTCCGCCCACCGCACCAGACTGATCCGGGTCCGGGACGACGGTTTTCTCAACGTACTCCGCGCGAAGCTGTCCGAATAAAACAGGAAAGACTTCCGTCACATATATCCATGTTCCGCAATCACTATCAGAACGCCGTATCAGGCAGGCTCCGGCCGGAAAGGACGACATGAAGGTCAAGCGACACAACAAGATCCTTGAAATCATCGAGAACTACAACATCGAGACGCAGGAAGAGCTGATCGCCAAGCTGAAGCTCGCCGGATTCGACGTCACGCAGGCCACCGTTTCCCGCGATATCCGGGAACTCAAGCTGCTGAAACAGATGTCCGACATGGGCACCTACAAATATGTCGTCCCGAAGAACAACGGGAGCGAAAACCAGCATGTCTATTCGAGAGCCCTCGCTTCCTCCGTGAAGAACGTGGACTTCTCCCAGAACGACATCGTCATCAAGACCTACGCGGGCATGGCCCAGGCCGTCGCCGCCGGAGTCGACACCCTCCACGAGGCGGATATCCTCGGCTGCGTCGCAGGGGACGACTGCATCATCATCGTATGCCGCGACAACGAAGCCGCAGAAGCCATCGCCCACCGCATCACCAAGCTCATCAATTCCTGAGAGAAGGAGCCAGAGGCGGGACCTCGCCATGCTTGAAACCCTTACCATCGAAAATATCGCCGTCGCGCGCCATGTGGAGATCTCCTTCCGCGGCGGCTTTACCGTCATGACCGGACAGACCGGAGCGGGCAAATCCATCGTGATCGACAGCCTCCTTCTGCTCTGCGGAGCGAAGAACGGGAGGGAACTGCTTCGGACAGGCGAGGAGCGCGCCCGGGTTTCGGCCATCTTTTCCTGTTCCCCGGAGGCGTCGGAACGTCTTGCCGCTCTCGGAAGTCCCCCCGACGAGGACGGACTGCTCGAAATCAGCCGCATCGTCAACGCCGACGGACGATCCTCCGCCCGGATCAACCGGAGAGCTGCCCCGCTTTCCGCCCTGCGCGAGATCGCACCGGTCCTGCTCAACATCCAGACTCAGAACGAGCGCAATGATTTTGCGGACCGGGGAGCCTATCCCGCCTTGCTCGACGCCTTCGCGGACGACGGGGAGGAGAGAGAGGACTACGGGCGGCTGTACGGGGAGCTCGCGGAGCTCAGGCGGAAGATTGCGGAGCACCGGGAGGCCATGAGCCAGCGGGAAATGATGCTCGACATTCTGAAATATCAGAAGAAGGAGATCGACTCCGCCCGCCTCTCCGCCGACGACGAGGAAGAAAAGCTCCTCCGTGCCCGCGCGCGGCTGAAAAGCCTCGAGAAAGTCACGAAATACGCCGGGATCGTCTCCCGCGCCCTCAGCGACAGCGAAAAGGGAGCCACCGCCGCGTATCTTCTGGAACGGGCCGAGAACGCCCTGACCCAGCTTGCCGACACGGTCGAGGACGCGGAGGGCATGGCCGCCAGACTGCGGGGATACCGGTACGAGATCCTCGATATCGCGGAGCGGGTCAAGGACGCCCTCGACGCGGACGAAGCCGGGGATCCCGCCGAACGCCTCACCCAGATCGAAGCCCGCCTCGCCCTGATCGAAAAGCTGGAGCGCAAATACGGCGCGAACATAGCAGAGATCAAGGAAAAGCGCGCCGAGATCGCGTCGAAGATCGCCGAGCTTGAGGACGGGGATTTCCGCGTCGCCCAGCTCGAAAAGGAGCTTGCGGGCAAAGAGGCGGAAACGGCGGAAGCGGCCGCGAAGCTGAGGGAAAAGAGGACCGCCGCCGCCGAACGCCTGACCGGGGAGATCGTCTCCTCGTTGAAATTCCTCGACATGCCGAAGGTGCGGTTCCGCGTCACGGTGGACCCCCTCACGGAAAAGGGCGCGCCGGTCTTCCGGGCGGACGGAGGGGACGAGATCGACTTCCTCATCTCCGTCAACGCCGGGGAGGAACTCGGATCCCTCGGCAAAGTCTCCTCCGGCGGCGAACTCTCGCGCATCACGCTGGCCGTCATGACCGCCCTCGCCGCGAAAAACGAATCCGCGACGCTGATCTTCGACGAGATCGACACGGGCGTGTCCGGCGGGACCTCGGAGCGGATCGGCATCATGTTGAAACGGCTTTCGGAGAACGCGCAGGTCATCGCCGTCACCCACTCCCCGCAGATCGCCTCCATCGCCCCATGCCATCTGCTGATCGAAAAGCACGAGCGGGACGGGCGGACAGAGAGCGAGGTCCGGGAGATCGAAGGGGACGAGAGGACCGCGGAGATCGCGAGGATCATCGGCGGCATCGACGTCACGGAGAAACAGAACGCCGCCGCGGAGGAAATGCTCGCCAAAAGCGGGACGGTCCGGTAAAAACAGCCATCAATCCATATTTCATATTCATTCACAGGAGAACAAAAACCGATGGGTATCTACGAAGAACTCAAAAGCCGCGGCCTGATCGCGCAGGTCACCGACGAAGAACAGATCCGCACCATGGTGAACGCGGGCAAGGCGAAATTCTATATCGGATTCGACTGCACCGCGGACAGCCTCACCGCCGGGCATTTCATGGCGCTCACCCTCATGAAGCGTCTGCAGGCGGCGGGGAACAAGCCCATCGCCCTGATCGGCGGCGGCACCACCATGATCGGAGACCCCTCCGGCCGGACCGACATGCGCAAAATGCTCACGAGGGAGGATATCGACCACAACGCCGCCTGCTTCCGCCGTCAGATGGAACGCTTCATCGACTTCGGCGAGGGCAGGGCGATGATGGTGAACAACGCCGACTGGCTCCTCGATCTCAATTACGTCGAGCTTCTGCGCGAAGTCGGAGCCTGCTTCTCCGTCAACAACATGCTGAGAGCCGAATGCTACAAGCAGAGAATGGAGCGGGGACTTTCCTTCTTCGAGTTCAACTACATGATCATGCAGTCCTACGACTTCTACTACCTGTTCAAGAACTACGGCTGCAACATGCAGTTCGGCGGCGACGACCAGTGGTCCAATATGCTCGGCGGCACGGAACTGATCCGCAAGAAGCTCGGCGAGGACGCCCATGCCATGACGATCACCCTTCTCACCGACTCCCAGGGCAAAAAGATGGGCAAGACCGCCGGAAACGCCGTCTGGCTCGATCCGAACAAGACCACTCCCTTTGAGTTCTACCAGTACTGGCGCAACGTGGGCGACGCGGATGTCATGAAGTGCGTGCGGATGCTCACCTTCCTGCCCCTTGACCAGATCGCCGAGATGGACAGATGGGAGGGCAGCCAGCTCAACGAAGCGAAGGAGATCCTCGCCTACGAGCTCACGAAGATGGTGCACGGCGAGGAAGAAGCGGCGAAGGCCAAGGGCGCGGCAAGAGCGCTCTTCGCGGGCGGCGCCGACAACTCCGACATGCCCACCACCGCTCTGACGGACGCGGATTTCACGGACGGCAAAATCACCGTAATCGACCTCCTCGTCAAGGCCGGATTCTGCTCCACCAAATCGGATGCCCGCCGGACCATCCAGCAGGGCGGCGCGATGATCGGGGACGAAAAGGTCGCCGACGTCTCCACCGCCGTGGAAGCGTCCCGGTTCGAAGGCGACGGCCTGATCGTGAAGAAGGGGAAGAAGAACTTCCACAAATTCACGAAGGCATGACGCCCCGCTACGACATCCTCCTTTTCGACGCGGACAACACCCTCTTCGACTTCTCTCTCGCCGAACGGAACGCGTTTCGGGAGACGGCGGAGAGGGTCGGTCTCCCTTTGACGGAAGAACTGTTCCGCGCCTATTCGGAGATCAACGCCGGCCTGTGGAAGCGGCTCGAATGTGGCGGGATCGGGATCGAAGAGCTCAAGATCGAACGCTTCCGCCGGCTTCTGCTCCTCACGGGCCGCCCGGACGACGGGGAGACTCTGTCGGATGCAGCTTTCCTGCGGGACGTCTATATGGAAGCCCTTTCGCTCCAGACCTGCCTTGTCGACGGGGCGGAGGAGGTCTGCCGCCGGCTCGCGCGGGACTATGCCCTGTATATCATCACAAACGGGATCTCGATGATCCAGCGGGGCCGCTTCGGACGCTCCGTTCTTAAGCCGTATTTCCGCGGGATGTTCGTCTCGGAGGAGATCGGCGTCCAGAAGCCCCGGCGGGAGTATTTCGACGCGGTCTTTTCCGCCCTCGGGAATCCGCCGAAGGAGAGGGTCCTCGTGATCGGGGATTCGCTCACCTCGGACTGCGACGGGGCCATCGCATACGGGCTCGATATCTGCCGCTTTGACCCGAAGAACGAAGGGGACGGCGGGAGGACGCTCACATATACTGTACACACACTGTCCGGGATCCCGGACCTTTTGAGGGAGAGGCTGCCATGACGGAGAAAACCCGCCTGCTCGAAAAATGGGCGGAGGAATACAACCGGAATCAGGACGGCGCGATCGGCATCACCCGGGGGGAACCGATGTGCCGCCATACCACGTTCCGCATCGGAGGGGAGGCGGATCTCTTTCTCGTGCCGAAGGACCGCGAAGCCTTCCGTGCCCTGATCCGCGCCGCCCGGGAGACGGGGACGAAATATTTCCTTCTCGGCCGGGGGAGCAACGTCCTCTTCGACGACGCGGGCTACCGGGGTGCTGTGATCGGCATGGGCGGACTCGATTCCGTCCGGGTGGAAGGGAATACGGTGACGGCGGAGGCGGGGGCTCTGCTCGCTCAGGTCTGCAAGGCCGCGCGGGACGCCTCCCTCACGGGTCTCGAATTCGCCTACGGCATCCCCGGATCGGTGGGCGGAGCCGTCGCGATGAACGCGGGTGCCTACGGCGGGGAGATCAGGGACGTTTTGTGTGCCAGCACCGCCTGTGACCGGGAGACCGGGGAAATTCTGGATCTCGAACCCGAAGACCAACTTTTCGGCTACCGGGACAGCGTTTATCGCCGGGGAGATCTCGCGGTCCTCTCCGCTTCCTTCAGGCTCGATGAAGGAGAGAAAGAAACGATTGCCGCGAAAATGACCGGGATCATGGATCGCCGGACGTCGAAGCAGCCCCTCGAATTCCCGAGCGCCGGGAGCGTGTTCAAGCGTCCCGAGGGCCATTTCGTCGGACAGATGGTGGAGGAGAGCGGGCTCAAGGGATACAGGATCGGCGGGGCGGAGGTCTCCGAAAAGCACGCGGGATTCATCGTCAACCGCGGCGGCGCGACCTCGGCGGACGTCCTCGCGCTGGTGGAGCACATCCGGGACACCGTGCGGAAGAACTACGGCGTCGAGCTGGAGTGCGAGATCATCCGGGTCGTGTGAGCCATGCCTGAATCCTTTTCCCAAAAAGTCAAATCCCAGCTTGCGGCCGCTGAGGTCCGGAAAAAGTGCTGCCGCCGGACCGGAGAGGATCTCGAAGCGGTCCGGGAGAGCGGATGGGGAGCGGAAAAGCTTTCCTCCGTCTGGAACCGGTGCCGGTGCGAGAACTGCCGGGCGGTGTTCTTCCGGGGGATCTTTTGCGCCGCCGGATCCGTCACCGATCCCGCGAAGTCCTATCAGCTCGATATGAGCTTTCCCGACAGGGAGTCGGCGGAAGCGGTGCGGGACATGGCCGGGGAGATCGGTTTCTCCTTCGGGCTCGCCTCCCGCCGGGGCAGATCCGTGCTCTATCTGCGGGAGAGCGGAGCCGTCGAGGACTTTCTCGCCTTCCTCGGAGCCACCGCCGCCTCCTTCGAGGTTATGAACGCCAAGATCGACCGGGAATTCCGCGGCAACGTCAACCGGCAGGTCAATTTCGACACCGCCAACATCGAAAAGCAGCTCCGCGCCGTGAAGAAATACGCGGACGCCGCCGAAAAGCTCAAGGCCGCCGGACGGTACGACCTGCTCCCCGAGGAAGTCCGGTTCACGGGCGAACTTCGGATCGCAAACGAATCCCTCACCTTCGAAGACCTCGGAAAACTGCATTCTCCCCCCATCTCCAAGTCCGGCGTCAAGCACCGGCTGGAAAAGATCCTCGCCGCGGCGGAAGAGCTCGGAGAGAACGGAACCTGAACCGAAAGGAAAACGCCATGCCGGATTTCGTGCATCTGCATCTCCACAGCGAATACAGCCTGCTCGACGGAGCCTGCCGGGTCGCGGATATCCCGAAGGCGGCCAAAGCTGCGGGTCAGAACGCCGTCGCCATCACCGACCACGGGAACATGTACGGCGTGGTGGAGTTTTATAAAGCCTGCCGCGCGGAGGGGATCAAGCCGATCATCGGATGCGAGGTCTACGTGGCGAAGCGGAGCCGGTTCGACAGGGAGCGGGAGATGGATCAGGGCTCGAACCACCTCGTCCTGCTCGTGAAGAACGAAACGGGCTACGCCAATCTCATCGCCCTCGTGTCGAAGGCCTTTACCGAGGGATTCTACTCGAAACCCCGCATCGACCTCGATCTGCTGGAGGAACATGCGGAGGGACTTATCTGCCTGTCCGCCTGCCTCGCCGGATTCATCCCCCGGGCCATCGTCGCCGGAGAATACGACCGCGCGCAGGAATACGCCCTCCGGCTGGACCGCATGTTCGGACGGGGGAATTTCTATCTCGAGATCCAGGACCACGGGCTCCGGGACGACGACGTGGTGAACGCCGGGATCGCGCGGATCGCCCGCCGCACCGGGATCCCGATGGCCGCCACCAACGACGTCCATTATATCGCGCGCACCGATGCGGACACCCAGGCGATCCTTATGTGTATCCAGACCGGGAACGTCATCGAGGACGGCCGCCCCATCGGATTCGAGACCGACGAATTCTACTTCAAAAGCTCCGCGGAGATGGAAAAGCTCTTCCGGGACTACGAGGGGGCCGTCGAAAACACGCAGAAGATCGCCGACATGTGCTCCTACGACTTCGAGTTCGGCAAGATCAAGCTCCCCCGGTACACCCCCGAAAACGGGATGCAGCCGGACGATTTTCTCCGCTCCCTCGCCTTTTCCGGCCTCGAAAAAAAGATCGCGGACGGGCATATCGTCTTCGAGGGGGAGAGGACCCGGGAAGTGTACGAACAGCGGATCGAATACGAGCTCTCCGTCATCCGCCAGATGGGGTACGGGGAATACTATCTGATCGTCTGGGATTTCGTTCACGCCGCGAAGGAGAAGGGGATCCCCGTGGGTCCGGGGCGCGGTTCGGGAGCGGGATCCCTCGTCGCCTATCTCGTCGGCATCACCGATATCGACTCCATCCGCTTCGATCTTCTGTTCGAGCGGTTCCTCAATCCGGAGCGGGTCAGTATGCCGGACTTCGACATCGACTTCTGCTACGACCGCCGGGACGAGGCCATCGCTTACGTCCGGGAGAAATACGGGGAGGACCGCACCGCCCAGATCGTGACCTTCGGGACCCTCGCCGCCCGCGCCGCAGTCCGTGACGTGGGACGCGCCCTCGGCATGAGCTACGGGGATGTGGACGCCGTGGCGAAGCAGATTCCCCAGGAGCTCGGCATGACGCTGGCGAAAGCGCTGGACGCCGTCCCCTCCCTCAAATCCCTCTACGAGGACGACGACCGGGTCCACCGCCTGATTTCCGTCGCCTCCGCCCTCGAGGGGATGCCCCGTCACGCCTCCACCCACGCGGCGGGCGTCGTGATCACCGACAGGCCCGTGACGGACTACGTGCCGGTTTCGGTCAACTCCGGCGTGATTGTGACGCAGTTCGACATGGACACCGTCGCGGAACTGGGACTGTTGAAATTCGACTTCCTCGCCCTGCGCTACCTCACCATCATCGACGGCGCGGAGCGGGAGATTAGGGAGAAGATCCCCGGTTTCGATCTCTCGAAGGTCGATATCGCGGATCCCGCCACCTACGACACGATTTCGGCGGGACGCACGGACGGCGTGTTCCAGCTCGAATCCGCCGGGATGCGCCAGATGCTCGTCTCCCTCCAGCCCCAGAGCCTGGACGACATCATTGCCGCCATCGCCCTTTACCGTCCCGGCCCGATGGACTCCATCCCGAAGTACATCGAAGCCCGGCACGACCCATCGAAGATCCGCTACGCCACGTCCCGCCTCGCCCCCATCCTCGACGTGACCTACGGGTGCATCGTCTATCAGGAGCAGGTCATGCAGATCTTCCGGGAGATCGCCGGGTACACCTTCGGACACGCGGACGTCGTGCGGCGGGCGATTTCCAAAAAGAAGCAGGGCGTGCTGGAAAGCGAACGGCAGTCCTTCATCGACGGCGCAAAAGAGCGGGGGATCTCCGAAAAGGACGCGGTGGAACTGTTCGACGACATCGTCTCCTTCGCCAATTACGCCTTCAACAAGAGCCATGCCGCCGCCTACGCCGTTCTCTCCTTCCGCACCGCCTATCTCAAGACCCATTTCCCGAAGGAATATCTCTCCGCGCTTCTGACCTCCGTCCGTTCCTCCGCCGACAAGATCGCGGAATACGCGGCGGACTGCGCGAAACAGGGGATCGCCGTGCTGCCCCCGGACGTCAACCGTAGCCGGGCGGACTTCCACGCGGAGGAGGGCGGGATCCGCTTCGGCATGACGGCTCTGCGCAACGTCGGGGAGGGCTTCATCGCGCGGCTCGTCGCGGAGCGGGAAAAGAACGGGCCCTTCCGGAACGCGGACGACTTCATGGACCGGATGAAGGACGCCGACATGAACAAGCGTCAGATGGAGACCCTCATCAAATCCGGGTCCCTCGATTCGCTGGGCGTTTTCCGGAGCCGCTGGCTCGCCGTCTACGAAAGCGTGATGGAACGCCGCTCCGCCGCCCGCCAGAACGGGATGGAGGGGCAGATCGGGCTCTTCGACACCGCGCTGCAGATGCCGCGTCAGATCCCGCACATCGAATTCCCCGAACTCGCCGAATTCACCGCCCGGGAAAAGCTCGCCCTCGAAAAGGAGTGCTGCGGGCTCTACCTCTCCGGGCACATCCTCGACGACTACGGGGCCCATATCGCCGCCCTGAACCCCGCCTCCGTCCGGGAGATCCGCGCCTCCTTCGAAGAGGAGGGGGAGGATGGGGAAGAGACCGCGAAGACCGCTCCTCTCTACCGGGACAAAAGCCGGGCGACCGTGGCGGGAAGCGTGTCGAAGCGGGTCAACAAGGCCACAAGGGGCGGGGAACAGATGGCCTTCGTGACGCTGGAAGATAAGACCGGATCCGTCGAGCTTGTGATCTTCCCGAAGGTCCTCGCGCGGTACGGGCACCTCTTGACCTTCGACGCCGTCGTCGCCGCGAGCGGGACCGTGAGTGTGAGGGAGGACGAGGCCCCGAAACTGCTCTGCGACCGCGTCATTCCGCTGGTGTCCGACTCCCAGGCGGCGGAAGATCCCGATTCCATCGGCAGGGCGAACGCGGAACTGAACCGTCAGCCCGGACCGGCCGCGCAGACTGCGGAGATACAGGCTGTTCCCACGGATCCCGTACCTCCCGCGCCGGACCGGACCCCCGCCCCCCGCGAAACCGGCGCCGTTCCCGCAGTGCCGTCGAAGATCTTCCTCCGCGCCCCCTCCGAGCAGTCCACCGAATTCAAGAGAGCCCGCGCCCTCTGCCTGATCTTCCCGGGGAGCGTTCCGGCGGTGTTCTACTCCTCCGAGACCCGTGAATACCTGAAACCGCCCCTGTCCGTGAAGCCGACGCCGCTCGTCCTCGGGGAACTGAGGGAGATGCTCGGGGAGGAAAACGTGGTGCTCCGCTGAGGATCCCCGGCCCATTCCGCCGCTTCGGACGAAAAAAACGTCTTCTTTCGGGCAAAATCAGCGGAATTATCAGATTGGGTTCATACTGAATTCAAAAACAGGGCGTATAATATCCCTGTTATCAATTACGAAAGGTCGCGCATCATGAATGAGACAAGCAGTCCGCGCGTGAACTGGGTCCGGGAGGTGCTCCACGTACTCGGGATGATCGGAACCGTGCTGTTCCGGGTTTTCTCGTGGTTTCTGAACATTTTCCTGACCCTGCTTCTCATCGGACTGATCACGGGCATCATCGTCTCCACGGTGTTCGCCATCTATGTCAACAATCATCTGGACCTCGAGATCGACCCCACGTCCATCGTAACGGTGAACCGCGACTCCGCCACCCGCCTGTACTACATGAAGTACGACACGATGGAGGACCGGGTCAACCGCGAGGGGGTGCCCGTCGAGATCACGGACCAGCGGCTGACCGGCGAGGATTCGACCATCGCGGTTTCCTTTTCCCAGCTTCCGAAACAGCTGGTTCAGGCTTTCATCTCCATCGAGGACAAGCGGTTCAGGGATCACAACGGCGTGGACTGGTACCGGACCCTCGGCGCGGTGTGGTATTTCGTCACCAATCAGCCGGGCGGCGGCTCGACCATCACCCAGCAGCTCATCAAGAACGTGACGGGCGAGGACGAGGTCACCATCCAGCGGAAAGTGCAGGAGATCTTCCGGGCTCTGAACCTCGAGAAGGTCAAGAGCAAGGAGGAGATCTTCGAGGCCTACTGCAATATCATCTACCTCGGCAACAACTGCACGGGCGTGCAGGCGGCCGCGAACTACTATTTCGGCAAGGACGTTTCCGAGCTCGATCTTGTGGAATGCGCCGCGCTTGCCGCCATCGTCAAGAACCCCTCCCAGTACGAGCCGAAGTATCACGACAAGGACCGGGAGATCGAACGGGCGGACGGCACGATCAGGACCATCGAAGGCAACGAAAGCCGCCGCTGGGTCGTTCTCAGAGAGATGATGAAGAACGGCTACATCACCGAGGCGGAATGCGTCGCCGCGCAGAACACCGAACTCGTGGTGGTGAGCCACGACGACGAAGAGGACGAGATCGCCGAAGAGGGCATGACCATCTATTCGTGGTACACGGAGGCGGTCATTTCCCAGCTGATCGTCGATCTGGCGGAGAAATACAACGTCACTCAGAAGGCCGCCAGCCAGATGATCTACAACAACGGCTACAAGATCTACGTCCCGATGGATCCCTACGTGCAGAACACCCTCGAAGAGATCTACGAAAACGACCGGGAGTATTTCCCCTCCACCGGCTCCGGCCTCCAGCCCCAGTCGGCGATGGTGATCTGCGACCCCTACACCGGGGACGTGCTCGGGACCGTCGGCGGACGCGGACAGAAGATCATCAACCGCGGGACCGACCGGGCCACCGTGGCAGTCCGTCCGCCGGGATCCTCCATCAAGCCGCTCTCGGTGTACGGCCCCGCCCTCGACGCCGGCCTCATCAACTACGAGACGGTGATCGACGACACGCCGGTCTATTTCTGGGAGTACGTCGCCGAACCCGCTACGGAGTGGAAGGAAGCGGTGATGGGCTACGTCATGTACCCGCACAACTACCCGGATATCTATATGGGCCTGACGCCGATCCACGACGCCGTGACCCGTTCGGTGAACACCATCGCGATGAAGGTGCTGAAATACCGTCTCGGCGTGGACCGCTCGTTTGACTTCATGAAGAACGAGCTGAACTTCCACAGCCTGATCGACGGCTACACCACCCCGAACGGCCAGTATGTCACCGACCGGGGCGAAGCGGCTCTTGCGCTCGGGCAGCCGAACTACGGCGTGACGGTGCTCGAAATGGCCGCCGGCTACTGCATGTTCCAGAACAACGGCATGTTCAACGATCCGAACCTCTACCTCTACGTGGAGGACGGCGAGGGCAAGGTGGTCTTCGACTACTCCGACGACCCGAAGATCGTCATCAGCGAAGAGAGCGCGTCCATCATGACGATCATGCTCCAGGAAGTCATGAACCGCGGTACCGGTATGGGATGCACCCTCCGCCAGCAGATCGACGTGGCAGGGAAGACCGGGACGACCTCCCAGGACTTCGACCGCTATTTCGTCGGCTATACGCCCTATTACGTCGGGGCGGTGTGGACCGGCTACGATATGCCCCAGTCCCTGTCCTCCTTCGGGGAAAATCCCTCCCTGATGGTCTGGGACACCGTCATGACGAAGCTCCATCAGAAATATATCGACGAAGCGAACAACGGCGGGGAGCCTCTGCGCAAGTTCGAGATCTCCCCGGGCGTCATCACCGCCACCGTCTGCCGGGATTCCGGGATGCTGGTCGGCGACGCCTGCGCCTACGAACCCCGTTCCTACCATCAGGAAGTCGGTTATTTCACCCGCGAATCCGTGCCGAAGGCCAAGTGCACCACGCACGTCAAGGTCCTCAGGGACGGTTCCACGGGGGGCATCGCCTATCCGAAGACCACCTGCCCGTCCTGGAGCTGTTACTGGACCGCTCTCGTCCGGGTGGAGGACCGGAGCTTCCCGCGCGAAGTCTATATCCAGGACGCCCAGTATGTCTACCGCGAAATGCCCACCTGGGCGACGCCGGCTTACTGGAAGGGCGTGCCGTTCTTCCGCAATCTCCTGAAAGACGGCGAGTTCTGCGGATCGTCCTACGCCGAGCGGCCTTATAACTCCTACTGTGTGGAACACGGCGTCTGGAACGGCTGGTCTCCCCCGGTCGAACAGAACACGGGCGGAGGCGGGACCGCGTCCGAACCCGGCGGACAGGCTGCCGAAGAGGAAGACACCGGTCAGGTCGACATCGTGATCGACGACGGGACCCTCGACGACGGTTTCGACGACTGGCTCTCCGACGGCGGAGAATAAGCCGCCGGACCGCATAAGAAAAAGAATCGCCTCATAGAATGGTTCCGACACTGTTCTGTGAGGTGATTTTTCATGAGTCGGTTCAGACGGGGATTCGCATGGCTCGGGCAGAACATCGCCGCGGCCGGACTGGGGGCCTTTCTCGCGGCGGCGGGATGCGTGCTGCTGTGGATCAGCGGGGGGAGCGGATGGTATCCGGTGAAGGCGATGCGGTGCGATCTGCCTCCCCTCGCCGCGTTCTTTACGGCGGATCTGCTCGTCAGCGGATTCCTCGGGGCCGCCGCCGCTCTCTGCGCAGTCCTCGGGAGGGAGAGAGGGGCGGCCTGCGGTGCCTTCGGCGGGACAGCGGCGGCATGGCTCTTCGGGCTCGGATGGTATGCCGTTTTCTTCTGCACGCGCATGACGCTGTTTGGCGCGTTCCTGCTGGCCGCCTCCCTGCTGGCGATCGGATTTTCGGCCGTTGTCCTTATCCGGATGCGCGCCCCCGCTCCGTCCTGGATCTTCCTCCTTCCCGCCGCCCTCGGGGATCTCTGGTTTCTCGTCCTCACCTGTTCCGCTCTTTGACCGGGACCGGTTTGCCCGCCGTTTTTCCGCCCGGAAAAAATAAAAAAAGTGAAAAAAACTGTTGACATTCCGATCCTCTTATGCTATAATAGCACCGTTGCAGGCGAACAGCTTCCCTGCGAAACGGCGGAATAGCTCAGCTGGCTAGAGCAATCGGTTCATACCCGATAGGTCGTGGGTTCAAGTCCAACTTCCGCTACCAGAAAAATATCTGCGGTATGGCCCGATGGTCAAGCGGCTAAGACACCGCCCTTTCACGGCGGTAACGCGGGTTCGATTCCCGCTCGGGTCACTTGTTCCGCAGATATTTTTTTATGGCCCGATGGTCAAGCGGCTAAGACACCGCCCTTTCACGGCGGTAACGCGGGTTCGATTCCCGCTCGGGTCAGAAGAAAAAAGGATCGCGCGGGCGGTCTTTTTTTGTTTCAGAAATACAGAAAAAGCGGAGGACTTTTGACGATCCTCCGCTATTTTCAGTTTTCCAGACTTTTGATGACTTCCCAGAGATCCGCGGCGCTTCCGTTTTCCAGCTTTGCCGTCGCCATGATGGGGAGGGGAGGCTCCTTTGTCCTGTCGAAGAAAATGTTGACAAAATCCCTGTCCTTAAGCGCTTCCGTCAGCTGATCCTCTGCGAATTCGCCGGGTCTTCCGAGGCAGGCGTCCCATGCGTCCCGGTC
The DNA here is from genome assembly GCA_902782445.1 of uncultured Ruminococcus sp. Lineage (GTDB taxonomy): Bacteria > Bacillota > Clostridia > Oscillospirales > CAG-272 > UMGS1696. The sequence goes on along the minus strand of CACZNC010000007.1, from coordinate 23,402 downwards.
GGCTCCGAGGCTGACCGACCAGCGGATCCGGGTATCGCCCCGGGAATAGATCCCCTCGAACCAGACGGGAACGGTTTCGCCCCAATGCTCCCCGAGATTGACAAGCTCCGATTCCGCGGCATATCCGAGGGCCTCGAAGTCCGGGATCTGATTTTGAAATGCTTCCGGGTGCTCCGCGCGGGTCGAGAAGATCATGCTCCCCTCCGGCGGATCGGCGAAGAGGGCCAGATCCAGCGGATGCTCCCAGAACCAGTCGAGGAGGGCCGCGGTGTCCTCATAGCTGTCGTTGAAACTGCCGCGGATCTCGAACCATCCCGCCTCCGTCTGCCAGGTGAGGGTCTTCTCCTGATTTTCGCGGCCCTTCGCGCAGATCAGGATCCCGTCCCGCTCCGTGACCGTCACATACGGAGGGACCTGACCTCCTCCGACGCCTTCCGCTACCGCATAGCAGTTCACCTCGTGGGGCTCCTTCGGCGCTGCGGTCAGGGTCAGATCGCTGTATTCCGCATTGTCCCCTCTCCGCATCCAGAGAAAGGTCAGCTTGTACAGGCTTCCGTCCCCGTTGTACTCCGCGCAGAAATCATATTCCGTTCGGTCTTCCATCCGAGGCAGGATCCCGTCCGCTTCGAATTCCTCCCGTCTGTCTTCAAGCGGCACCATAACGGCGGAAGGCCTCATGATCAGATCGGCGTAGGCGGAATCGCTGTCTGAGCCCTCCTCCTTCCCGCTGTTTGCAAAGTAATCCGCCGCCCCCATGTCCGGGGACCAGCGCTGAACGCCGGTCAGATCAAGCGTTTCGATGTCGAAATCGTCGTTCTGCTCCTCTCCGCCGTCTGCGGGACGGTTGAAGCATCCCGCCGAATGGATCATGGCGTAGAGCCGTTCGCTGTTTTCGCCGTCCAGCGCCGCGATGTCCGTCCGGTCGAACTGATACAGAACGGTCATGCCGCCGTTTTCGTAATAGATCATGGACGACCGTGTCCCGTCCGTCTTCCGGTCTCCGTACAGGACCGTACCGGTTTCGACTTCTCCGAAATATCCGCTCGGAGCGATGACGATGTGCAGGGTGTCGTTCAGCTCCTCGTTCCGGTACGCAGCCCGAAGCACCCGGGGCGAATCGCCGTACACTTCGATCCCGTCCTGCTCCGGCACATACCCCTTTTCGATCTCGGTCGGGAAGAGGTATCCGAACGCGGCGTCGAGCTCCTCCCCGATCAGCGAAACGGATTCCTTCGTCTCCGTGTCCGAGACGGTCCCTTCCGATTCCATCTCCTTTTCCAATTCCTTCGGCTCTTTGACCATTCGCGGAACGGCGAAGATCCCACCGGCGATCAGGCAGAGACAGGCGGCCGCCGCTCCGAGTTTCAGCCAATACTGTTTTTTCGTTCTTCCCGCCCCGGCTTTCTCCGCGTCCGCGAGGTATTCGTCCTTCACGTCCCCGAGGGCATTCAATATGTTTTCCGCTTTCATAATCCGTAATCCTCCTCTTCCAGCCGTCTGCGGAGGCGGTCCCGGGCGCGTTTGAGCATCATCTTGACCCTGCTCTCCCCAAACCCGTACCGGGCTGCGATCTCGCGGACGGAGTCGAAATACCAGTACCGGCGCAGGAATACCCGGCGTTCGTCCGCGGGCAGACTGCCGAGAAACGCGTTCAGGATCCCCGTCAGCTCCTTTGCTTCGATCTCTTCGTCGATTCTCTGACCGGAGGGGACGCAGTCTTCGAGCTCGTCGAGGGATTCCGCCAGAACGCCGCCTCCGCGCTTGTCCGCGTTCTTCTCCCGCCGCTTTTTCAGGGAGATCCGCCGGGCGATCTTGCCGAGAAAAGTCGAAAGGACGGCGGGTCTGTGGGGCGGGATCGCGTTCCATGCGCCGAGATACGTGTCGTTGACGCATTCCCGGGCGTCTTCTTCGTTCCCGAGGACGCGGCGGGCAATGGACAGGCAGTAGGACCCGTATTTCCGTTCGGTTTCGATGATCGCCCTTTCGTCCCTCTGCCAGTACAGTCCGACGATTTCGCTGTCTTCCATCGGCGCCTCCTTTCCTTTTGCTTTGAAAGGCCCTTCGCTTATGATCTGCCCGTTTTTGCCGTGAGGTCACGGATCCAGGCAAAAAAAACGAAAAAAACTTCTCCGCTGTCTATGATAGCACGGATGTTCCGCTTTGTCAAACAGTCTTTCGGACCGTTGGGAGCGCGTTTTTTCCCGTCCCCGCCTTGATTCTTCCGCGGAGATATGTTACAATCAGAGGAGAAATACCGAATGCCCGAGAGGAAGGGAACAGAATGAACTACGCCTTTATGAGCTTTTCCTGCCCGAAAGCGACCCTCGCCGAAGCCCTCGACCTTGTGAAAGCGAGCGGCTATTCCGGCTTTGAACCCCGGACCGACGCGGGACACGCCCACGGGATCGAGACGAGCATGACCCCGGAAGAACGCCGGGAAGCCCGGAAACTGGCGGAGGAAAAGCAGATCGCTCTGTGCTGTCTCGCCACCTCCGTGAAGCTGTCCGGACGCCGCGCCCGCCCGGAAAATATGGATGCCGCAAGGCGAGCGATCGAACTCTGCGCCGACCTCGGCATCCCGCGCATCCGGGTCTTCGGCGGCCCCATCGACGAGGGATGCACGCGCCGGGAGGCCATCGAGGAAACGGCCCGGGCCCTCGACGATCTTTCGGATGAGATCGGATCGGCGGATATCTGCCTCTGCATGGAGACCCACGACAGCTGGTGCGAGCCGGAGCATGTCGCCGCCGTGATGCGCCTCTGCCGCGGAACCCATGTCGGGGTCAACTGGGATCTGATGCACCCCCTGCTCGCCGCCCATGCCGATATGCGCGAGACCTTCGGCTGGCTGAAACCGTACATCTCTCATGTCCACATCCACGGCGGCACCTACGAGGGAGGGGTCCGGTTCCTGCCGATCGAAGGGAACGTCATCGACCACCGGCTGGCCCTCGAAGAGCTCGCCTCGATCCGTTACGACGGCTGGCTCAGCGGCGAGTGGATCAACTGGGACCGCCCCGGGTATCTCGCGGGGGAACGCGAAACCATGCGCCGGTATGAAAGAGAAGCGGGCGTCCGCTGAGCGTATGAAAGGAGAGAAGAAGATGATCCGAACCGCAATCATCGGCTACGGCCGCAACGGGAGCACCATGCACGCGGGGCCCCTCGAACGGTATCAGAACGACTTTGAAGTCGCCGCCGTCTGCGATATCGACCCCGCGGCGAAGGAGAAGGCGAAAGCGCGGTTTTCGTGCCCCGTCTACGACGATTATCATAAAATGCTCGAAGAGATCCGGCCGGACTTCACCGTGATCGTCACCCGCTCGCATCAGCACGCGCAGATGGCGATCGACAGCCTCATGGCGGGATCCGACGTGCTCGTGACGAAACCCTGGGCGACCAATGCCCGGGATGCGGAACGCATGATCGCCGCCCGGCAGGTGACGGGAAAAAAGCTCCTCCCCTGGCTCCCCGCCCGCTTCGGAACGGATCTGTTGAAACTGCGGGAGATCGTCGAACGGGGGGATATCGGCCGGGTGTTTGAGATCCGGCGGAGCGTCACCACCTTCGGCCTGCGGTGCGACTGGCAGACCGAGAGCAGATACGGAGGAGGCTACCTTCTCAACTGGGGTCCCCACCTGATCGATCAGCCCCTGCAGCTTGTGAAGTCCCCCGTCACGCGGGTGTACGGGAATTTAAGGCAGATCGTCAACCCGGGCGACGGCGAGGACAATCTCCGGGTGATCTGCCATACCGGCGACGGCGTGACCGTGGTGTCCGAATTTCTGATTGCCGCGGGACCCTATCCGGCATGGGTGATTCAGGGCGACCGGGGGACGATCCTTGTGGAGGGGGACACCGCGCGCATCTTCCGGGCCGAACTGCCGGAACGCGTCGGAGCGGAAGAATACCGCACGAACACCGTCATCACGGAATCCGCCGAGAAGATCACCGGGCAGATCTACGGCGACGAATATGAGATCTATCCCCATATCGCGAAGGTCCTCAGAGACGAGGAGGCGTATTTCGTCCCGCTGGAAGAAGCGCTGAGGCTCTCCCGGATCCTCGACGCCGCCCGCCTTTCCTCGCGCCTCGGACAGGAGGTCTGGCTGTGAGAGAACTCCGTGCATACTTCGAGGACGTGGAGGCCCGGATCGACCCGGAGGAGGAGGAACGGATCGCGGAGGATTGGGAAAACTTCTGCCTTCTGAACTGCCGGGAAGAGTTTTTCTCCCCCCGCCGCAGGCCCTCCCCTCCCGGGATCGAATGGCCGAAGGTGCCGATCAACGAAGCGTTCCGGGACCCGGAGCTGATGGCCTACACCCAGCTGAAAACGGTGTCGGACATGCTGGCGAGCGGCAGTGGACTGCTCCTCTGCGTGCGTGCCAATTACGGGACGGCGATCATCCCCTCGATGTTCGGGACGGAGGTGTTTTATCTTCCGGATTCCGCGGACACCCTTCCAGGCGCGAGGCATCTCGACGACGGCGTGGAGGGGCTTCGCAGGGTGACGGGAGAGCGGCGGCTCGATTATGGGACGGGTCTCGCTCCGATGGTGTTCGGATTCGGCGAACGCTGGGCCGGGATCTCCGCCCGCTATCCGAAGATCCGCCGGTATGTGCACCTGTATAATCCCGATCTGCAGGGGCCCTTCGCCCTCGTCGACGCCATCGCGGGAAGCGAACTCTACTATGCGCTCTACGACGAGCCGGAACTGGTGCACGAGGCTCTCGGCTTCATGACGGAGGTCTATCTCGACTATACGAGGCGGTGGCAGGAGCGTTTTCCGCCTTACGGTAGGGGCTTTTCCGTCGAATGGGGCCTTCTCCACCGGGGCCTCACCGTGCTCCGCAACGACGCGATCGTCAACCTTTCGGAGGATATGTACCGCGAATTCGCCATGAAGTACGACGCGGAGGTGTTCCGGGCTCTCGGCGGGTGCATGCACTTCTGCGGCCGGGGGGACCACTACGTTGGCGCGGCCTGCGAACTGGAGGGCGTTTACGGGATCAACCTCTCCCAGCCGGAGCTGAACGACATGGAGAAGATCTACCGCGCGACGGTGGACCGGGAGAAGATCATCATCGGGATGCCGGCGGCAGAGATCGAACGGGCGGGCAGGGCAGGGCGGCCCCTGTACGGAAGGGTCCACAGCGGCGCGGCGTTGTCTGCCTACCGGAAATCCTGAGCGTTCCTGCGGGACCGAATCCCGTCCCGGATCCCCGCAGGCCGTTTTGCGTCCGGGACGGATTTTTCCCGACCGAATGTGAATAAAACGTTAATTTGACCGAAGACGGCGAACTTTTCCCCCGTTCCTTTCGTTATAGAGGGTGAGGACAAAGAAAGGAGGCGGATCATGCTGATTATTGCCATGCTCGCGGAGCTTGACGCGGAGGAGCGCGATCTTGTGCTCGGGCTCTGGGAGAGGTACGGGGAAATGATGGCCGCGGTCGCGCTGGATGTGCTCGAAAACCGGGAAGACGCGGAGGACGCGGTGGAGGAGACGGTCGTGCGCATCATGTCCCACCTCGATAAATTCAAAGACCGGGACGAGGATTCGGTGAAGAACCAGATCGTGATCTACATCCGGGCCATTGCGAGGAATACCGCCATCGACGCCTACCGCCGGAGAAAGCGCGTGAGCGGTCACGAGATCCTGATGCCCGAGGACGCGCCCGAACCGGAGGACGATGCGCTTCCGCCGGAGGAGATCGTTGTGGAGCGGGAGCTTCGGGAGACGGTGCAGAACGCGCTGTCCCTTCTTCCCCGGATGACGAAGGACGCGGTGACGCTCTTCTATCTGGAAGAGTACAGTTACGAAGAGATCGCCGATATTCTCGGGATCCCGGTGAGTCAGGTGAAGGGCAGGCTGTTCCGCGCCCGGAAGAAGCTCAGGGAACTGCTCGGAGGTGTGCGAGGATGAAAATGACGGAAACCGAACTGCTGAGAGCAGCCGCCCTGCGGTTCAGAGAAGAAAACCTGAAAGAGATCGGAAAAAGGGTCCCGGTTTCCGCGTCGCTCGATAAGCGGGTGCGGAGACGGATCCGGCGGGAAAAAGGCGGTAAGAGGATCCCATTCAAGACGCTGGCTCTCCTGGCGGCGGCAATTCTTACGGTCGGCGTCGCCGTACTCGGGCTGCCCATACTCCGGCGGGCCATCGCAAAAGTCCCGGCGGCGGACCATGCGGAACCCGAAGAAACCCCGCCCCTCCCGACGGAGGAAGGCGCGCCGGTCAGCGACATGCGGGACGAACCGCTCACCGAGGACGAACTGACCCTCCGTCTCGATCAGGTGACGGCGGCTCTCATCGAGCACGGGCAGCTCTGCGATATCCGGCGCGATTTTCTCATGAAATGGCAGGAAGGCGCGTCCATGATCGGCTGGCTGACGGGCTGGGTGCCGGAGGAGGGACTGCCGTTCGACCCCGAGGAAGTGATGGCGGTTTTTGAACAGAACGAAAGCGAGGGCGAACCTCTTCCGCCGCTCTATCGGATCGCGCGGGAATTGAACATCCCGAAAGAAGACTTTCAGGCGATCCTTGCGAGGGGGAAGGCGGCCGGGATCGTGATTTCATGCACGGACGAGATGATCGACCGGTTTTACTGGCCGGAAGACGAGGCGGTCCGCGGGTTGAAACAGCCCTCCGCCCTGCTTTTTGACGGCAAGGTGTATTCGTGGAGCGAGATCATGACCATGCGCAAGGAGGGGACGCTTTTTGAAAGCATCCCGGCGGAGATCGTGCAGGAGCACATCGACAAGGTGATCCGGTACTGCGGCGAAAGCGGTATCGTCACCCTCGACGATATGGCGCGCTATCTCGCCGACCCCGAGCCTGTCTCCTATTATGTCCTGTATGACGCGGACGCGCAGACCGTATTCGGTACGGGCGGCGGCGAACCTCCGGAGGCGCGTTATCCCGAGGTGATTCTGTCCGTTCCCGATCCGCTGACGGAAGCGGTGGGCGGCGGGGACATGACGTTATCCAGACAGTGGCTGGACTATACCTATGACATTGCCTGTATGGATACGCTCTACGCGGGAGAACCGTCCGTCGTCGATCCCGAAGTCCTCGCGGCATGGGGATCGGAGTACGCGTCCCGTCCGACCGGGGAGCAGAACAGGATGCCGACGCTGTATCAGGCGGTCCATGAGCTTGGCATTTCGGAAGAGGATTTCTCCGCGCTGAACCGCTGGCGGGAACAGAACGGCGACGGAGGAAATATTTTGACGGAGCAGGAGATCCACGCTCTTTACCTGCCCGAGGAAGAAGCGAGAGGCGCGCTGAAAAGCCCGACCGCGCTCGAATACGGCGGGACGGTGTACGCCTGGAACGATCTTGTGAGGATGCAGAGAGAGGGAACGCTCGAAAACGTCATCCCGGAAGAGATACTGGAACAGCACATCCGCCGGATCGAGGAATGGTGCGCAGAGAACGGCATAGCCTCCGAAAACGTCATGCGGCGGTATCTCGAACAGATCCCGTGAGCAGCCCGCGGGCGGGGCAGGGCGGACCCTGTACGGGAGAATCCGCAGCGGCGCTGTCGACCAGCCGGAAGTCCTGAGCGTTCCCGCGGGATTTCTTCCGTCCCGGATTCCCGCAAGCCGTTATTGCGCCCGGAGTCGGACTGCTGTATAATGGGATTCAGAAGAGAACGGCGCCGGATCTTCGAATTCAGAACAACAGGAGGACACCGCCATGCCCGCAGATCCCGCAAAAGTCGGGGAACAGATCCGTTCCCTGCGCAAAACCAAGGAAATCACCCAGAACGACCTCGCCGAACGCCTGAACGTCGCGTTTCAGACCGTTTCGAAATGGGAGAGAGGAGAATCCCTTCCCGACACCGCCATCCTGCCCGACCTTGCCGCCGTGCTCGAGACCTCCGTGGACAATCTTCTCCGCGGGGGAGAGATCGTCACGAAATACAAACGCCGGGTCACCATCGCCGAAGTCGCGGAGGGGATCGCCTGCTTCGAACGCATCGGGGAATTGCTCGGAAAGGACAGTTTTTTCTACCTCGGAGCCATCGAAGGGGTGGATCGGAAAATGAACATCGAGCTTGAAAAATACCTCTCCGATCCCTTCTCCCGGGAGGCCATGATCGCCGAGGCCGCGGTCCAGCTCATGATGAACGGCGCCTATGTCGACGTCACCGATATCCGCCGCAGCTTCACCTTCGACCACTGGGTCAAAAAAGTCACCGAATTTGCCGCGCAGTACGGGATCCGGTGAAATATTGGAAGCAACCGTTCTCCCGCCTCTGACAAGTGCATGAAGGGGCCGGGAAAAAATGTGATCGCCCGTATCGGCTGAGTTCGGTACGGGCATTTTCAACGGAGTGCAGGGGTACGCCCCTCTGCCTGCAAAGAACCGGTTTCCGATCTGCGTGAACACAATCAAAGAAATTTTCAGAAATTTGTAAAGGATTACTCTTGATTTGACGAGCAGAATATGGTATCATAGACTAAACTCAGTTTTTTACGGGAGGCGCCTCATGAAGCGTTTCATTTCCCTGATGACAGCGGTCCTTTTGTCCGTCGCGATCCTGCCCGGAAGCGTTTTCGGTGCAGACGGCGGTACCGCAAATTCCACAACCGACGTGGAAGCCCCGACCTTTACAGACGTATCGCCCGAGGACTGGTTCCATGATTCTGTCGAAACCGTATCGAAAGCCGGACTGATGATCGGCAGAGGGGACAGCGTATTCGACCCTGACGGGCTGATCACCCGCGCGGAAGCTGTCACCATCGCCGCCCGCGTTCATTCCATCCTGACCACCGGCTCTCCGGACGCGGCTGATCACTATCTCGAAAACCTCCAAAAAGAACAGAAAGTACCGGAGAACGCGGTGCCTGAACCATGGTACCGGACGTACATCCTGTATGCGGAGGAATATCTCGGAGAATTCTTCGTCATGCCTGCGACACTGGTCATTCGCAGATATTACGCCGATCTGCTTGCGAAGGCGGTCGGCGATCAGGCGGCAGAAATCAATGAAGTCAAAGAAGACGCCGTTCCCGATCTCAAGGAAGATGCGCTGACTGCGGGGATCTACCGCCTGTACCGCGCGGGGATCCTCACAGGGAACGACGGAAAGGGTTCATTCCTGCCCGATGCGTGGATCCGACGCTGTGAAGCCGCCGCCATTGCCGCCCGCATCCTCGATCCCTCCCTGCGCAGAACATTCAGCCTGACGGAGCAATACCGGCATTTCGAGACGACCTATACCGCTCCCGACGGCTGGTTCACGCTGACCCTCCCCGACTGGTGGGAAGACGAAGTGCTGATGCAGCCCGGATTCGGCAGCGGGGAAGATGAGGATGTCTTCACGTTATCCTTTGTCTGCGGCGCGGAAAGAAAACTGCATGAAGGCAACGGATTCCTCGGCATCATCGGAGTCCGTCCCCGCGAAATCAGCAGGGTGGGCATATGGCCGACGCCGGCTACAGAAATTGCTGAGGTAACGTATCCGGACGGGAAGACCTATGACATCACTCTGCACTTCCCGAGCGATGTACAGTACACCCCCGGAACTCAAGAGGATTATGATCGGCAATTCCGTTCGGTATCCGCTGTCGCCGTCACCATGCAGTTCCCGGAAGGATGTGAGGTTACTTGGCGGACTGCTTACCGCATGACGCCGAAAATCACGGAATCCGTCTCGGACGGTTTATTCAAGCGGGAGATCGACCTGTATGAATTTGAGGGAGACTCCCACTGCAAGGAAGAAATCAACAAAGCGCTGAAAGCCGGTTTCGACGAGCGGGAGAAGTACTTGAACGGCTTCCGTGATTACGAACATCCCACGCCGGAGTGGGGTGACAACTGGGTTTTACATATCGACACAGAATGGGTAGAATATAATGGGATTCTGTTCATCACGGAATACCTCCTGCATCCGTCCACCTATATCCCGGTTCCCCGCTTCGAAAGTGTCGCGCTGGATCTCAAAAAAGATTTGCTTTTGACGCAGAGCGAGATTCTTTCTGCGCTGGGTGTCGATCCGGACGAGCTGAGGACCGAGGCATTTCCTGTTTTCCGGGATACCATGATCCCCACGGATCGGGACAGTTCCGTCGATCATTTTGTCTTCCGGGATATTGTCGTCAGGTACGGCAGGCTTTGCGGCTGGTTTGAATACGAGAATGACGGTCATGTCACCGGCTGGCTGTACGAGCTGTCACAGGACCGGTAACTCTTTGTTTTCTCTCAGCCCGGGAAAATTCTCTTCAGGACAGAGAAAAATCCTCCCCCGTCTTGCATTTTGTCCGGTTTTCTGGTAAAATGAAAACACCGCAGTCCGGGAGCGTTTGATTTCCGGATGATCCCGTCCGATCAGAACGCTCTGGAAAGGAGGCCGCCGCCCATGGACGAAAACGTAAAACCGAAAAGATTCAATATTCTCGACTACCTCATCCTCTTCTTCCTTCTCGCGGCGGTGGGGTTCATCGGATACCGCTACGCGAAGAGCTTTCTTCATCCGGCTCCGGTTGAGGAAACCGTTGTCTCCGAAAACTCCGACCACGTCCTGTATCTGCTCATTCAGGACATCCGGGCCTCGTCCGCGGACAACTACCTGAAAGACGAAGGTGGGGACTATCGTTTCTATCTGGCGCAGAACGACCAGCTTCTGGGAACTTTCCGAAAGATCGAATCGAATGTTGACGCGGAGAAGCTGTACGAACTGGATAACGGCGAATTCGTGAAGGTCTCCGAGCACCGGGAAGAGGAAAACAGGGTGGACGTGGTGATCAGCCTCAGAGTCTCCGGTCGGGAGGACGCCGAAAAAGGGTTCCTGCTGAACGGCAATCAGCGCATCATGGTCCACGAGGATCTCATGATCTATTCGAAATACATCTCGTTCAACGCGCTCGTCGTCGGGATCGAGTGAACGCGGGTCGGATTCCTTTAGACCGCGGCGGAAGCGCGCGTCAACAAATGTGTGGGGAGTTCCCGCTGCGGAGGCGGAGCTCCCCATGTTCATACAGATCGCAGGGAAGAGGGCGCTTGACCGGGAGGGGGGACAGCATTCCCCACGCGTCTGCCCCTCCGGGAATCCCGATCCCTCCCATCATCCAATGCTGTTTTATGAAGGTGAAGAAGATGAAAAACCTCCGGAAATCTCCCGTGCCCTCGATCCTGCTCCTGCTGTTCCTCCTGACGCTCACCGGCTGCCGGGATCCGTTGCCCGAAGCGGAACCGCCGGAAGCAGTTCCCGTTCAGACGGAGGAGCCGGAACCCGAACCGCCCGTCGAGACCGTCGCCATGATCGGGGACAGCCTTACGGAACGGTGCGATTTTTCGCGGTACTTTGAAACCGTGACCCTGTACAATTTCGGGATCTCGGGCGACACCATCTCCGGCGTGACCGAACGGCTCGCACAGGCGGAAGCGGTCTCCCCCGATCTGCTCTTCATCCTGTGCGGCATCAACAGCCTTTTCGACGACACGCTGGAGAGGTGCCTCGCGGAATACGGGATCCTCGCCTCCGAAGCGGCAGCCGTGCAGGGCGGGACGCGGATCGTGATCCAGAGCGTCCTCCCGGCTTCCGCAGAATACATGTACTGGAAACCCTGTTCCATCTCCACGATACGGTCCTTCAACGAGGGGATCCGGGCGATTGCGGAAAAACACGGATTCGACTTTCTCGATCTGTTCGGCAGTTTTGTCCTCGACGACGCGCTGGATCCTGAACTCACCGTCGACGGCCTTCATCTGAACGAAAAGGGATACGATATCTGGGCCGAGCTCCTCCGGCCGTATATCGAGAACGAATGACCGTCTGCCCGGAAAGTGCGGGGGACGATCCTTTTCCGTGCCGTCCGGCGGATTGACAACCGCCCCCGGATATGGTATACTGAGGATGCCAAACAAATTCGGATCATAGGAGGTTCGCTATGAAAAACAATTTCGTCCGCGCTGTCCTGTTCGTTTTGTCGGCAATCCTGATCCTTTCCGCGTGCAGCGACGCCACAACACCGGCCGCGCCCGATGAAACGCCGGTCACAGCCGCGCCCTCCGGGGAAGGAGATCCCGTGACGGCAGTCGAGACGGAGCCCGCGTACCCGCCGCCGGACGTCTCCGGTCTGGATTTCGGCGGGGAGAACATTTCCTTCATCGCGCCCGAATGGGGGACGATCCGGTATCAGTACACGGAAGAACTGAACGGGGATTCCGTCAACGACGCCGCCTACAACCGCCTTGTGAACGTGGAAAGCTCCCTGAACGTCAAAGTCGAATGGAACTGGAGCACGGATGCCGATTGCCACGGCGTGGTGATCCGCTCCGTCACGGCCGGGGACGACGCCTACCAGATCGTGTACACCCACTGCATCTACGGGATCAGCGACTACGTGACCGGCGGCGCGCTCTACGATCTGTACGACCTGCCCCACACCGATTTCGCGGCCCCCTGGTGGAGCGGATCCATGATGGAGGAATTCCGCATCGGATCGAAGCTCTACTACGCGGCGGGCGACCTCGTCCTTCAATCCTCCATCTGCACGCTGTTCAACAAGAAGATCGCGGAGGACTACAAGCTCCCCGACCACTACGAACTCGTGCGCAACGGCGAATGGACCTATGACCGCTTCCTGGAATACGCCTCCTCGGTCTCCCTCGACGTCAACGGCGACGGGACCATCGACTACCGCGATCAGACCGGATACACGGGGGATCTCACGGAGCGGTCCTGCGATATCATCTTCTTCTGCGGGGAGCACTGCACCTCCAGAACGGACGAAGGTCTGGAACTTGTCTTCTGGAGCGACAAGATCGTGGAGATCTTTGAAAAGACCTATGCCTATTTCATGAATCCCGACATTTCCAACGGGTACTTCCGCTTCTACGACAACGACCAGCAGGGATTCGACGAAGGGCTCGCGCTGTACACCTTCTCCGGCGTGAGCGGCATTCCGAGCCTGCGGGATTCCGAGGTGGATTTCGGCATCCTCCCCGGTCCGAAGTACGACGAGCAGCAGGAGCGGTACGTGTCCAACCCGTGGCCCTGCTTCGTCTGCGTCCCCTCTACGATCACGGATCCCGAAAAGACCGGCGCGGTGTTCGAACTCTTCTGCTACAAGAGCGGGGAACTGCAGACCGCCTACAACGAGAATCTGATCCGGGGCAAGTCCACCCGGGACGAGGAATCCCTCGAAATGCTCGATATCATCAACGAAGGCCTGACCTGCGATATCGGCGGCAGCTACCTCGGATTCGACTCCGCCTTCCACAAGATCTACTACTGCTTCTACGAGCTCATGCCCAACCACAACGAGAACATCGCTTCCCATTACGAATCCGCGAAAAAGCCCGTGGAGAAGACCCTTTCACGCCTGTACGACAAGATCATCAAGGTCGAAAATCAGGGGTAATACGAATCTCAGACTAAAAAAGGAAACGCGGCTTCCCTGAAGAAGCCTGGCAAGAACTTCTGATATGGGAAAGGGGTAGGCTATATCAATAACGTACAGTAGAAACTTTGGCACACCAATTTAGCCATCCAACCTTATCTGACGGTAGCGAGAATTCCCGAAGGGGATTCTCGGGGGTGGGATGGATGAAGTCATGTTTGGATAAATGGTATTCCCACCCCGTCGTTCGCCTTCTACATCTTGCGATCAAAACCCATATAGTTAGCTTTTTAGAGCGAGAATAGTATAAACAGAAAACAGCCCGACCCCAAAACACAGAATCCCAAAAAGATCCCCCTCCCGGAGAGAAACCGAGAGGGGGTGTTTTGCCGCTATGACGGTTCGCGGACGGACTTCCTTTACGCCTGGGTGGATCCGATGATGCTCTGACGCTTGATCTTGTTGGTGGTGGTCTTCTCGAATTCCTTCTGGCGGATGATGATCTTCGCGATGCCCTTGTAGGAGGGGAGGGAGGAGACGGCTTTCGCCACGTCCTTGGTGAGGCGGGCGGGCAGATCGGTGATCCCCATTTCCTCGACCTTTTCGGCGTTCGGGAAGATCTCGGCGCAGAGCTTGACTTCTTCGCCGTGCTCGTTCCGCAGGGAGTAGACCACGACTTCCTTGACGTAGGGGATGTTGCCGATATAGTTTTCGATCTCCTCGGGATAGATGTTCTTGCCGTTGGAGAGGACGATGATGTTCTTCTTCCGGCCCGTGATGATGAGCTGTCCGCGCTCGTTCATCATGCCGTAGTCCCCCGTGGAGAACCAGCCGTCGTCGGTGAGCACTTCCTTTGTGGCCTCGGGCTGTTTGTAGTATCCCATCATGACGATGTCGCCCTTGACGCAGATCTCGCCGATGCCCTCGGGGGTGATGTCGTCGAAGCGGAGCTCGATGCAGGGCAGGGGAGTTCCGACCGTGTTCCAGTCGTTGAACCGGTCCCGGTTGGCCGCAACGAGCGGGGAACATTCGGTGATGCCGTAGCCGTTGATGAGGTCGATCCCGATGGCGTCGAAGAACTCGCCGATCTCGGGCCGGATGGGAGCGCCGCCGCAGACGATCTTGATGAGGTTGCCGCCGAAGTTTTCGTGGATGTTCGCGAAGAGCTTCCGGCGCATGTCGACGCCCATCTTTCTCATGCCGTTGCTCGTCTTGATGAGGGCTTTGAGCGCGCCCGCCTTGCCCGTCTTTTCTGCGGTCTGCCAGATCCGGCGGTAGAAGACCTCGGCGAACGCGGGGACGAGATAGATATAATCGGGCTTGTACTCCTGAATGTTTTTGAGGACCGACTGCAGATTCTCGTTGATGCAGATCGTGGAGTGGTGATGCAGGGAGACCAGCAGGCCCGCCACCGCCTCGTAGGTGTGATGGTAGGGCAGGACGGAGAGGCAGGTGGAATAGACCGTGGAAACCTGGAGCCCGTAGTACACGATGGAGATCAGGTTGTGCTCCGTCAGCATGACGCCCTTCGCCATCCCGGTGGTGCCGGAGGTATAGACGATCATCTTGAGGTCGTACTCGCTGCTCACGTGCTTGTCGTAATAGGCGTAGCCCTGATCGAGGAGCTCGTATCCGCGCCCGATCACCTCCTCGAAGGAGACGAAGCGGTCGCCGGCGGTGAGATCGGGGGCTTCCTTCGCTGCGGGGGCGTCGGTTTCGTTCACGATGCGCACGAAGAGCTTGATCCGGGAGAGCGCGCCGTCCGCGTTGTTCCGCACGATCTCGTCGTAGCGGGGCGTGTAGAAGAGCACGGTGGAATCGCTGTGGTCCAGGATGTGCAGAATGTCCTGTTCGGGGAGGTCGCGGTCCACCGGGACGTAGACGCCGTCGCCCGCCAGCTGGGTGAGATAGACGTTGATCCAGCGGTAGCTGTTCTCGCCGATCTGCGCGATATGATCGCCGATCAGGCCGCGTTCGGTCAGGGCGCACCCGAGAGCTTTGACGTCACGGATGAATTCGCGGTAGGTGACGTCGCGGACTCCTCCCTCGGCCAGATGGTAGCGGAACGCGGTTTTGTCCGCCGCTTCGTCTTCGGCGATTTTGAGAAGCTCGCGGACGGAATGAACGGGGGTAACTTCGTAAAGCGGATAGTTCTTGAGTTCCTTCATGAGACCACACTCCGAATAATTGGATTCTTTGTTATTATATCATTACGGTAAACAGGTGTCAATAATTCCACGAAAAAAGTTCCCGAAATCCGGCGCAAATCCCGAAAATCGGCCTCTTCTTCACCGCTCCGCCAGTTTCGGGAGAAGATCGGCCAGACTGCGGACAAGGGTCCCGTCGGGCGCGCGGACTTCATCGGCCATGACCATCGAATTGAGGATCGCCTCCTCGGTCGCTTCCCCGGCCGCGCGGAACAGCCTGTCGATCCGGTCTTCCCGGATGCAGGAGACCGACATGAGATCCCCTCCGTCCTGCGGGATCCGGTTCGCCGTCGAGAAGCCGAGAAAGACCTCCCCGCTCCCGTGCCCCGTATAGGACCCGAGCCGCGCGATACCCACGGAACAGCGGCGGATCACCCGTTTCAGCTGACGGGCGGTGAGGGGGACGTCCGTCGCCAGAACCACGATGATCGATCCCCGGTCGCACTCCGCCTCCTCCCGCACCATCCGGCAGATCTCCTCTCCGACGGGCCGGCCGCCGATCGTGAGGTCCGCCGTCGCGCCGTAGTTCGACTGCACGAGGACTCCGAGAACGTATTCTCTCCCGTCGAGCTCGATCTTCCGGGAGGCCGATCCGATCCCGCCCTTGAGTCCGTAACAGCGGGTCCCGCATCCCGCCCCCACGTCCCCCTCGTCGAAATCGCGGCAGGCGGATCCGATGGCTTCCCGCACGTGCTCCCGCCGGACTGCCCGGTCGGCGATGGCGTTCAGGCCCGCGTCGTTGCATTCTCCCACCACCGGATTGACGCTCGTAAGCCCGATCCCGTCGGCAGCGCAGGTTTCGATCATGTACTCGACGAGGGCGTCCGAGACCAGCCCGACGTTCAGCGTGTTCGTTAAGCCGATGGACGTTTCGAGGGTCCCGAGCTCTTCGATCTGCACGGTCCCGGCGGTCTTGCCGAACCCGTTGTGCACGAAGGCTGCGGCGACCATTTTGTTCCGAAAGATATTGTCCTCCGAGGGCAGGATCACCGTGACCCCCGTGTTGTGCTCCCCGTCCCGGACCGTGCTGTGCCCCACCTTCACCCCGGGCACGTCGGTGATTTTGTCGAGCTCTCCCTTGGGCATCCTGCCGATTTTGATCCCGTATTCCCCGATCCGCTTCCGATTCATGCCGCGTCCTCCGTTTTTCCTTTTTTCGTTATTATACCCTCCGGGACCGGTTCTGTCAAGGGACGGGCGATTTTCCGGCTTTTCTCCCGGGGATTGCAAAGGGGCGGGGGATGTGGTATAATAGGAAAAACAAACGATAACAGCGCACCCGGAGGACGCCATGCAGAAAACGAAGCTCTCCGCGCCGCCCGACGGGATCCCGGAGGAGATCGTCCTCTTCCTCGGTCCCGCGGCCTATTACGACAGCAGCTGTTCCGACGCCGCGCGGGTCTGTTTCGTCGACCGGGCGGGGGGATTCTTCCTCAAATCCGCGGCAAAGGGGACGCTCGCCGAGGAAGCCCGCATGACGGACCTCTTTTTCCGCCGCGGGATGGGGCCCGAAGTCCTCTTCTACCGCTCGGAGGACAGGGACTGGATGCTCACAGCGAAGATCCCGGGGGAGGACGGCACCCACTGGCTGGACGAGCCGGAAAAGCTCTGCGATCTCCTCGGCGAAGTCTTCCGCTCCCTCCACGACGGCGGGGGAGAGTTGACCGTCGGCTCCCTCTGCCCGAACCGGACAGCCGAGACCCTCGCCCGGGCGAAAAGCGGTCTGGAAAAGGGGACCTTCGAGACCCACCTTCGCCCGGAACGGTACGGGATCAGGAACCCGGAGGACGCGCGGGCGGTGCTCGAGGAAAACGGATCCCGCTTCAAGCCCGACTGCCTGATCCACGGGGACGCCTGCCTTCCGAACGTCCTGATCGAAGACGGGAGGTTCCGGGGATTCGTCGACTGCGGCGCGGCCGGATTCGGGAACCGGCACACGGATCTCTTCTGGACGGTGTGGTCCCTCGCCTACAATCTGAAAACCGACCGCTTCGGGGACCGGTTCCTCGACGCATACGGGAGGGAGGCGGTCGATCCCGATCTGCTCAGAACGGCGGCCGCGGCGGAAGCGGTCTTTGACTGAAAACGGAGCATCGAAAGGAGCCGGAAATGGTCTGTTACGTATCGAAAACCGGAAAAACCGGGAATCCCGGGACCCGTGAAGAGCCCTTCGCGTCGGTGGAGGAAGCCCGGGATGCCGTGCGGCGTTTTCTCGGGGAAGGGAAGAGCGAAGCCGCGGAGGTGCGGATCGGCCCCGGCGAATACCGGACCGGGGGATTTTCTCTCGACAGCCGGGATTCGGGCAGAGCGGACGCGCCGGTCACATGGCGGGGAGAGGGCGAGGTCGTCTTCAACGGCGGCATGAAGCTCGATCCGTCGCTCTTCGGGCCGGTTCGGGGAGAAGAACGGGATCGGCTCCGCCCGGAAGCGCGGGAGAAGGTCGTCGCGTGTGATCTCACCTCTCTCGGACTGACGCGGGCGGACTGGGGCGAGCTCTGCGGGATCGGGACCTACCACACGGGAGCGAAATACGACGGAGCCGTTCTTTCCCCGATGTGGTGCGAGCTCTTCGTGAACGGGGTGCGGCAGGAGATCGCCCGCTGGCCCAACGAGGGTTTCCTCTATACCGGGGATCCCGTGCGGGAGGGTGACGGGCTCGAAACCGCCGGACGCCGCAAGTTCACGGATGAGGAATGGAAGGACTTACGTAACCTGGTCTCCGATATTTACTCCATCGGAGAGGAGGCTGCGCGCCGGGCTTCGGGATGGAAGTCCCTCGACGGGGTCTGGATGTTCGGCTATCCCATGTACGGCTGGGCGGATATGTCCTCCCCCGTCGCCTCCGTAAACCCGGAAAAGGGCACGATGGAGACGGCGTGGGTGTCCCTCTTCGGCATGAAATCCCACGCGCCCTACTATTTCTACAATGTCTTCGAGGAACTCGACCGGCCCGGGGAATGGTATCTCGACTGAGACCGGGGGATCCTCTATCTCTATCCGGACGGGGACCTCTCCGGGGCGGAGATCAACCTCTCCCTTCTGACCGGGCCGATCTGGGAGATCCGGAACGCGGAGCATATCAACCTCTCCGGCCTCACCTTCACCGGCACCCGGGGGGACGCCCTGATCCTCTCCGGCGCCGGCCTCACGGTGGAGAACTGTAAAATCCGCAACGTGGCGGGCTGGGCGATCCGGCTGAACGGGGAGGACTGCGCCGTCCGCGGATGCGAGATCGAGCGCACCGGAAAAGGCGGCGTTCAGATTGCGGGCGGGGACCGGGCCACTCTCACTCCTTCCGAAAACGTCGTCGAAAACTGCCACATCCACCACATCGCGGAGATCTTCCGCACCTACAACCCGGCCATCTCCCTCTCCGGCGTCGGGTGTGCGGTCCGGCACAACGAGATCCACGATTCCGCCCACGCCGCGATCCTCTTCTCCGGCAATAACCACCGGATGGAATACAACGAGATCTACGAGGTCTGCAAGATCGCCGACGACGCCTCCGCCATTTACGCCGGACGGGACTACACCTGCTCCGGGAATATCGTGGACCGGAATTTCTTTCACGACATGAAGAGCGACGCGGACAGCCATATCGGCATCTTCGGCATGTACTGCGACGACAACCTCGGGGCCTGCAGGATCGAGCAGAACGTCTTTTTGCGCTGTCAGTCAGCCCTGCTTCTCCATGGCGGGCACGACATGGTCTTCCGGGGGAACTTCATCGCCTGCTCCTGCCCGAAATCGGTCTACTCCATCCGCTTCCACCGGTACGGGTACTGGAGGGACCTGCTTCCCGGCGGGACCCACGAACGGGGCCTGAACGCCGTGCCGTGGCAGAGCGCGATCTGGCAGAAAGCCTATCCCCATCTCGCTGAATACCTGACCTGGGATCCCGAAACGGAACAGTGCTGTCCCCACTATTGCGATCTCTCGGGCAATGTCATCGCCGCCCACAAGCCGGCGGACGTCAATTTCCCCTGGGACGATCCGCGGTTTTTCAACCGGATGGAGAACAATACGGTTCTCGAGACCCTGCCCGAAGGCTCGACGGCCGATCTCTGCGAATGGATCCTTCCCGCGCTGGTCCCGGGATTCGAGCCGATTCCCTTCTCCGAGATCGGACGCAGAAGCTGAACTCCCCGCGCGCTCCCCGGAAGCAGACCGAGGAGCCGCCGGTATCATAATCTTGCGAGGTACGACATGAAAATCACCGAAATCGACAAGAACCTGAAAGTCGAGAACGCCCTGGGCCTGAAAAACGTCGTCTGGCTGGACGTCAAGGAAGCTCCGTTCCGCATTTACGGCCTCTGGCGGACGGAAAAGGGAAAATCCTTCCTCCGTATGCCCGAAGAAGTCGCGGCCGCGGCGAACGACGGTGTGAACTGGCTCAACCACCACACGGCGGGGGGCAGGATCCGCTTCCGCACGGATTCGCCGGTCATTGCCATCAAGGCCGTCATGCCGGACAACGCCACCATGCCCCACATCACCATGCTCGGGCAGTCCGGTTTCGATCTTTACGCCAGCGACGCCGGGAAATACGCCTACGCGGGCTCCTTCATGCCGGGCGGACGGGATCACGGCTATTCGACCTACCGGCAGACCGACGGGAAGATGCACACCTATACTGTCAACATGCCCCTCTACGATCCCGTGGAGGATGTCTGCATCGGTCTCGACGAGAACGCTCAGATCGAGGATCCGGAGCCCTATGCCGTCGAGGTGCCCGTGGTCTATTACGGCTCCTCCATCACCCAGGGCGGGTGCGCCTCCCGTCCCGGAAATGCCTATCAGGCCATGATCTCCCGCCGTCTGGATGCGGATTTCATCAACCTCGGCTTCTCCGGCAGCGCCCGGGGAGAGCAGGCGATCTCCGACTACCTCGCCTCCCTCGACGCCTCCGTCTTCGTCTGCGATTACGACCACAACGCCCCGAGCGCGGACCATCTCGAAGCGACGCACCGCCCGCTCTACGAGACCTACCGCGCCGCGCGTCCTTCCACTCCGGTCGTCTTCGTCTCGAAGCCCGATTTTCACCCGGGGACCGAGGACGAACGCCGCCGGGAGATCATCCTCTCGACCTACCGCTACGCCCTCGATTCCGGGGACAAAAAGGTCCTCTTCGTCGACGGCGCCCATCTCTTCGACGGGGAATTCGCCGACTCCTGCACGGTGGACGGCTGCCACCCGAACGACCTTGGGTTCTTCCGCATGGCCCAGAAGATCGGGGACGCCGTGGAAACCGCCCTCGGACTTGCTCACTGATACGAATCTCATACAAAAAGGAGACGCGGCTTCTTGAAATGAAGCCCTGCTGAACAAGTTCAGCGGCAAGAACTTCAATCGGGTAAGGGAAAATGGCTCTCTCAATTTCGTTCAGACTGTGTCCGCACACCAATATAGCCATCCAACCGTATCAGAGTTATCGCACGCGAGCTCAATCTTACGGCTGACATAAGCGAGAATTCCCGAAGGGGATTCTCGGGGGTGGGATGGCCCGAGTCATGTTTGGATATATGGCATTCCCACCCCGTCGTTCGCACTCTACGGAGAGCGATCAAAACCCATATAGTCAGCTTTTTGAGCGAGATAGTAAGATAACAGGACAACAAAAAAAGACTGCCGTTTCCGAACCGGAGCGGCAGTTTTTTCATGCGCGGGATCAGACGATCCGCAGATATTCCCCGACCTTCTGGAACCCGGAGGAGAGGGCGGTCTTCAAGGATGCGGTGTTCTGCTTGACGCAGCTGTAACAGTAGACCGTTCCGGGGTCCGTGCAGAAGGCGTTCAGCAGGCGTTTCGCATATCCCCGTCCCCGGTATGCCCGGTTCACGAAGATGTTGATCGGCGTGATCCCGGTCGATCGCGAGAAATGCCCTTCGACGAACCCGCAGAGGGTCCCGTTCCGGAAGAGTCCGAGGGGCGAATCCGCGATCAGGGACGGATCCTCGGACCAGACAAGCGCCTCCCTTGCGATAAGCTGTCCGACGTCCGTGTCCTCCGGGTCCGGCGCGCAGCAATCGGCGATCCGGGCGGCGTCTTCCGGCACGATGGGACGGATTTCGGGATCGGTACAGGGTCTCGCTTCCCGCGTCAGTTTGTAGGCGCCCGCGCAGTTCCGAAACGGCTCCGGCGCGTCTCCGAGGATGCAGAAATAGAGGCGTTCGCCGGTTTTCATGAGCTTCGCCGTCTCTTCCCCTGCTTTGACGGGATCGGAAAACTGGGTCAGCGCGTGGACCAGCCAGTCGGAGTCCGAACGCACCGAGAGGCATCCTGCGGCGAGATAGGGCTGTGCGCCGTTTCGTTCGCTGAAGTCTTCGTAAAAAAGATCGTACCCCTCCTGAAACACCAGCTTTGCGTCCGAGGCGAGATAGATCCGCCGCGCATCGTTCTTCGTGACCGGCGTCATGACTTTCTCATTTCACTTTCGATCTCTTCGACGGTCCGCGGGACTTTGATCCCGAGATTCTCGCATCCCTCCGGGGTGACGAGGCAGTTGTCCTCCAGCCGGAAGCCGATGCCCCACTCCTCGCAGTAGACGCCGATATCCACGCAGAAGACCATCCCCGGCGCGACCTTCTCCGGGCGGATCACGATGTCGTGGGTGTCGAATCCGACGTGGTGGGATCCCCCATGCCACATCAGCTTCCCGATGTTCTCGAAGCGGTCCACGAGGCCGTAGTCGTGGAGGTATTCATAGCAGAACCGCTTTGCCTCCCGGTCGACCTCCTCCATCGGATAGCCGGGGCGGATCAGGCCGAAGAGGTGCTCGGACGTGGCGTAGACCGCATCGTAGAGCTTTCTCTGCCGCTCGCTGAACTTCCCGTTCAGGGGGAATCCCCGGGAGATGTCGCATCCGACGAAATCATAGCAGGCCCCGACGTCGCAGAGCACCATGTCCCCGTCATGGGCCGTCCCCTGATAGGCGTAGTAATGGATGCAGAAATTGTTCTGTCCGGCGGAAATGATGGAGGGGAATCCGGGTTCGAGACAGCCGTTCTTCACGAGGGCGTTGTCGTAGAGCATCTTGATCTCGTATTCCTTCATCCCGTCGCGGACCCCGTGCATCATCGCCCGGATGCCGTCCCCGGTGATCCGCACGGCCTCCCGCATGGCGTCGATCTCGCAGTCCGCCTTGATCGTGCGGAGGGCGGCGAGGAGGGGGCGGCTGTTCTCGATTTTCAGCCGGGGGAACTGCTCCCGTATGGCGGCGGAAAAGCGGTGGGCCTCGGTGTAGTCCCGCCGATCCCGGGTCTCGTCGATATCGAGATACGCGGTCTTCACCCCGTCGAGAGCGTCGGCGAAATAGGGCTCGAAATCGGCGGTGTACCCGATCTCTTCGATCCCGGAGAGTGCGGAGGCTTCGTCGGCCTTGGTGCGCCGTCCGGTCCAGCGTTCTTTCAGAAGATCGGGAGGCAGGAGGAAGAGCTTTTCCCGGACAGTACCGTCCCCGTCCTTTTTCACGGCGAGGATCAGCCCCGCGTCCCGGGAGATCCCCGTGAGATACACGAAATTGCGGTCGGAGAAGAAGGGGTAGTCCTCGTCCGCCCGTTTCCTCGGCGCGAATCCGGAGAAGAAGAGCGCGAGGGATCCCGGCTCCATTTTTTCGGCCAGTTTTTTCCGGTTGTTCCGGTAGAATTCAGCTTTCATCTGACAAAGAAGTCCTTTCTGAACTTTATCGTGGGATATTATAGCACGTCTCCTCCGGAAAGTAAAGAGGAAAACCTCCGCCCGTCTCCTTCTGATACTGTTTTCCTTCTATGGAGCTATCTTCATGGGTTTTGATCGCTCTCCGTAGAGTGCGAATGATCTCTGATCATGAGCTCACGAACGATAACT
>CACZNC010000006.1 GCA_902782445.1 uncultured Ruminococcus sp. | reverse complement strand
ACAGGATCGCGACTTTTTCGAGGATGTAGGGCTCATCGTATTCCATGCCGCAGAAACCGTCGCCGACGCCCAGCGGGTCGAAGAAGGTTTCAGGCTTGCCGTCAAAGGCGGAAGCCGCGCCGGAAGCAGCCGTGCCGTCCCAGCCGGTTTCGTTGCCGATGACCTTGCCCATCATGAAGTTCCCGGATTCGCCGGAGGCAGGATATGCGCCGGTGGCTGCGGGAGCCGCGTCACGGGTCAGGGTGAAGGGGAAGTCGAATCCGGTGTCCACAAGACCGCCGTTGGCATCGACTGCGTAGATCTTGATGTCGAAGCCCTCGGCCTCTTCGTGGATGGCGGCCTTGACGTCGGGTCTGTCCTGAATGAAGTCTTCGGACTGGACGGGATCGCCGCCGTCAATGGTATACGCGAAGGCCGGGATCGGAGTGGCGAGGTGGGCCCAGCCGCGGAGTTCGAAATCTTCGATATCACCTTCGATGGGATTTTCGGCCAGCCAGTCGTTCGCGCGCCCGTCGACCATCATTTCAAAGTCCACGAAAATGGTATCGAAGGACTTGGCGAGCAGTTCGGTGTCGGAGGTGGTCTGTGCCGCGGGGGCCGCTCCGGGCGTGCCGTACCAGATAACGTCGATGTTCGGGGTCTTGTGATCGTCGGCATAATCATGGGGCGCGGCAATCCGCAGGGTCTGCGCGCCAGCGGGAACGCCCGAGAAGGTCACGGAAACCTTATCGAAGGTCTGGAAATCGCCGGTATTCGGGCAGGTCACCTGCTTCGTCTCGTTGTTGAAGGTCACGTCCATGAAGCGGTCTTCCTTGGCCGCATACAGAAAGGTAAACTCCACATCCCCGGCTGCCGCCACGTCGATATCGAAATCATACCACGTGCCCACGGGATCCACACCATCCAGGGGCTTCAGCGAGAGAGCCGTCTTAATGCCGGGATCCTCATGGTTGTACTGGAGCTCTTCGTTGGTGTTGTCGCCGCACTCCTTGTAGTCGAAGGCCTGAATTTCGGTGAGGGTACCGGAGGCAGATGCGCCGCCATCCTTACCGCCCCAGAAAGCCGTTCCGAGCACATCCGAATAATGCCACATTTCGGAACCAGCTTCCGACCAGGAAACGCACCCCAGGCGGGACCCGCCCAACGCTTCAGTGGCGATAACCTCGAGGCCGAACTTGCCGCCCTCTTCGATATCGATCTCCTCGGGGATCGGGCAGGCAATCTCGTACAGGATGTGACCGCTGCCGCTTTCAGGAGAGACTGTCTTGTATTCGATCTGATCGAACAACCCGTTGTTAGCTTCCTTGGCGTACATGTGGTATGTCACGATGACACCGTCGCCCGACAAGTTGATGTAACATACCTTGTCGCCGTTGTTCGCGTAGTTGTATTCATACTGCGGCGTCCGGTTGTACGAAAAGTCGAACATGACGCCGATGGATTCGCGGTTCCAGGTCTCCTGAGGATTCCCGTTGGAATAGTCGATGTCCTCGTCCGCGATATCGACGTAGAGGTAAATATAACTGCTGTTGTAAAGAGCCCAGAATGTGCCAGTGGAGTCCTCCAGGGAGCCGCTGAAATAGTCGAGGTTCTGCTCTGTCATAGCCTGAGGTGCGCAGAGGTCGTAAAGGGCGTCCCGTTCCCCGTCGATGTTGACGCCCATTTCGGCGATACGCGGGATGGTCACGGTCTTGCCCGCGACTTCTTCCCCGGCGGTATTTTCAGAGAGGGTGATGTCCCAGTACTTATACTTGCCGTTTTCAATGCCCGAGAGGTTGAAATCCACAGGGTTGACCTGATCTTCTGCATAGGTCGGCATCAGCAGGTCGCGCAGTTTGAGGCCGTTCTCCACGGGAGCCTTTTCGTCCTCCATGATCTCTTCCCAAAGGAACGGGATCTCATAGGTTGTGGTCTTTGTTTCCTCATTGCGGGTGACCTTCCAGTCCTGGAAATTGTCAAACCCGTAGGTACCACCCTGCGTGGCAAAGGTGCCGTACGCAATGTCACCGTCATTGTTGATACCGACACCAGCGCGCGATTTGTCGTCATCGTCATCTGTTGTCGTAATGTTGAAAATGATGGAGTCGTTCTTCCAGATATCTCCGTTGTCACCGCCGCCGATCCCGTTCCAGCGCTTCTCCTGCACCACGACGGCGCAGTAGTAGAGTGCTTTCTCGTCCCACCGCATATACACATCGGTCTTTGAAGGGATGAGATCCTTGTCACTCATCAGTTCCGGATGTCCGGCGTCACAGAGGGACAGATACGCACCTTCCTTCTGTGTCATGTCGAACGTTACGGTCGTGATGGGATCGCCCCAGCCTTCATCCGGTGAATAGACGCCGTCGATAACCGGAGTTTTGTCACCGACATGGTACACGGTCGTGGGCGTGAGGGCCATGGCTCCCGCCGAAACGGGAATGACCGTGCTTGTCGTGATGAGCACGAACGCAAGAAGAGCGACCGTGCTGCGCAGAGCTTTCTTCATAAAACAAATCTCCTTTCACTGATTGCGAATGATTCGGCCCTTTCGGGTATCGTAAACTATTATACAACATCGCGAATGGGTTTTCAAGTATTTTTAACCATTGTTAACAAATAACGGATTGAAACGCTCTGTCAGGACTGTCAGGAGCGAGCTTCACACAAAGTGGTTTCTGAATGCCCAAAGCTGCAGAGATGATTTCTATCCGCCGCCCATACCATCAATAGGCGGGAACGCTCCGCTATGAAACAAGCCGCTCCCCTTCCCTTCGGAAAAACTCCGCCAGTCCAAAGGATGAAAATCCAATGAACTGGCGGATGTTGTTCAGTTACCTCTTTCTGTGCGCCCTTTCAGACGCTCGATTTTCACCTATTTTTCGTAATTCGATTTCAATGTATGGGAGGCTCCCTCCAATTGCTTCTGGGGCTTTACCTGTTGTCTAACCCTGGCGGCGCAAAGAAGAATGGCCGGGTAATAGAGGCGCAGCTTCAGGAGCAGGATCACAGCACCTGGTTTCCACTGCAGGCCATTAACAGTAACATACGACAGCAT
Source organism: uncultured Ruminococcus sp. (assembly GCA_902782445.1). Lineage (GTDB taxonomy): Bacteria > Bacillota > Clostridia > Oscillospirales > CAG-272 > UMGS1696. The sequence continues at coordinate 77,841 of CACZNC010000006.1, read as the reverse complement.
TTCCGATTCATCAAGTCCTTCCTTCATGTGCTTCATGGCATCCTGCAAGGATGGTTCCGTACAAGCACGCCACTTCCCTGTTCGGATGATCAACATAGCCGCGTATTCGTTAAGCTGGCGGTCGATTGTCGGTCCGAGACCGCTCAAGTGCTCCCTCATATACTCGATCAGATACTGAAAGCTCTTTGTCAGAAGATTATCTCGGCTTTTAGCACGGATGGAGTCCTCGTTGGTTTTATTATACATGTACAACTTTTCATTGCAAATGTACACGTTCTGGCAGTGCAAAAGGCATTCGTAGGTCATGGGCACGTCAGTAAACACGCGAATCCGTTCCTCGCGCGTATAGTGTTCAACCAGCAACTCACGTCTGAACGCCTTGTCCCAGGTATGCGCCTGAATGACGCCTGGATGAAATCCCTTCCGCATATCTGTAAGAAGAAAAGGAAAAACCTCTTTTTCCAGCTTTTCCCTATCATAAAACCCGTCCGGTACGTTGTTCACGGTATCTTCCAAATGATCCTCATATACGTTGTTGGCCGCGAAGAGCACCATATCGAGCGGCTCGGGAGACTGCGCCACCGTTTCGTGAATGAATTCCAGCATGTTTTCAAGGGCCCAGTCATCACTGTCCACAATACAGACGTAATCCCCCTTCGCGGCAAGGATCCCCGCGTTCCGGGCCGAGATCAGCCCGCCATTCGGTTTGTGTATAACCCTCACGCGAGGGTCGCTTTCTGCGTATTCATCACAGATCCCGGGGCATCCATCAGGTGAACCGTCGTCCACCAGCAGCAATTCAAAATCAGAATAGGTCTGAGAAAGGATGCTGTCCACACAACGCCGCAGGTATTTTTCGACCTTGTATACAGGCACGATTACGCTGATCATTTTTTCCCTTTCTTTGAAGTCTTAGGGGTGTCCAGTTCTCAAGAACCGATGAAACTTTCATCTTGGCTTTGCCGCCCGGGTTCACCGGGCAAGAAGTTCACTGTACAGTTTGTGCGTCTGCGCCGTGATTTCTTCCCAGGTGTATTTGGATGACACCTCTTTCCGTGCCTCACTGCGAAGGGCCTCCGTCTTTTCGGGATGATCACACAGATCCTGCAGCACCTCCCTCAAAGCGTCCGAGTTTCCGCATGGGAATGTGACGCCACTGCCGTTGAGAACATCCGAGCACTCTGCGATATCGGATGTCACACAGCAACATCCGTAGTTCATGGCTTCGAGAAGCGTCAGTGGCATTCCCTCATGATCACTCGGCAGCACATACAGATATGCGTTACTGTACAATTCCTCCAGGATCTGTCCCTGCTGAAAACCGGTGAATATGACAGAGGGTTTGTCCACAGTCATTTCATGCAACTGCTTCACATAATCGTCTGTGTCCGAAGAGCCGCCGACGATCACTAATTTTTTATCGGTCTTTAACTTCTGATATGCTTCAAGGAGATAACGAATCCCCTTCCCCGGATCCAGCCGGCCTACAAACAGAATATATTCCTGGAAGGCAAGGCCGAACTTCTTCGTGATCTCATCAGCGGTTTTATTCTCGACTGGATCGATACCGTTTGGAATCAGCACTGTCTCCCGCCCGTACTTCTCACGGAAATATGTTTTCATCCCTTCGCTCAGTACGATGATCTTGTGGGCATAGCAGACGGCACTCTTCTCTCCCCGCAGGATGTAGGCAGATGCGAGTTTTCCCCATTTCTCCCGCTGATGATCCAGACCGTGGATCGTAACCACCACCTTTTTGCCGAACAGCCGCGGCAGCCAGCAAAGGACACAAGGGCCTTCCGCATGAAAATGCACCAGATCAAAGCGGTTGAACGCTGCCATAATTGTGGCTATGATCGAGGAAGATATAGCCGCCAGTCCGCGTCGATCCACAGTCGGTGTCCAGATCAGACGGACTCCACGGTATTCCTTCGGCAGCGGCTTGTCTTTCCTCCTCTGTCTGAATTCCTTGTTCGTCCTGTTGTAACAGGTCACGTCATATTCGCTCTCTTGGAGGTGCGGCGCAAGATTACTGACAACGACCTCCACGCCTCCATCTCTGGATGGGATATATTTATGCCCAATCATTGCGATCCGTTTCGTTGTTTTCTGCACGTCTCTCTCCGGCCCTTTTAAAGTGGACGACCGGCTGTTCACTCCAATCGTCAGGCTCTCATTTCCCTTTGCCCTTAATACACCCATGGCTGGCAAAATGTTGCGCACTATCTCATTTTCGTCAGATTGCACATGGACATTTGCTGTCCTTTTCACCATGAGAGAGATGCTCCGCTATGAAAAAAGCCGCTCCCGAGGGGAACGACTTTTTTAGAGATATAAATCCTTGTTTGGGTGGGAAGGCTCTCCTCATGGATCCCTTGAAAAGGGACTTCCCTTCCAGTGGATCATTTCAGATCAGCCCCTGGTATGGATATCTGCGCAGAAAACCTTATCCAAACTCGCTTTAATTTACATTTTCATTGAGGTTGTGTCAGAAATCATTTTCAGATACGTACGAAGGGGCAAAATTTCCATCATAGGTTTGTTTGAGATCATATTCCCATGTATAATTTTCAAAATCTGTTATTGAACTATCCCTATAATATACAGTTGAGGAGCCAAACAAATCAGTACTTCCATACCAATCTTCACCAACCGCAAAATACAAATATACTTCCATTGCCGGAGCTGAAATTGTGTATGTTGAATTTTTCTTAACGAAAAAGGCAAACACATCTTTTTTATTTTTATCCTTCAGCTTTATATAAGCTGATTTACTTCCAGTTGATATTTTTAGTTCGGATTCTCTAGACAGCTGTGACCCCAAAAATACGGTTCCGTTCTGAGGTTCTGGTTCTTTCTTCAGAGCCGGAGTTGTCTGTGCAACGGGAGATACAGTGGCCTTCCCGGAGGTGACCTTCGCGCCAGTGGAATCCGTCACTTCGGCGTAGATGCGGATGGTCTTCGTGTTGTTGAAGGAGGAATGATTACTTCAGAATGTCATGCGTCGCGGCGAGATCCCCACCCGAAGATAAGGAAATATCCTTAGGGGGGATCATTGCCCCTCTTTTCTTCTCACCTGAATCGCCATATCAAGCCCCCTCAGCGTCATCTCGACTCTGTTCTTGCGCGGCCAATTCATCAGGATTATTGAAGGAGTCAACTTCTCTTTCAAAAGAGCATATACATCGTCTATACTCCGTTCTGTATCCGGAGAGAAGACCTCTGGAAGTTTCTCAATAAACGCCAAATCCATTCTCATGTTATAATCGTATTTGTGATCAACACCATACAGCGCAGCAATTTCATCCGGGAAGATATCTGTACAGATTCCGTCTTTTAGCTTCTGGCATGGTCCACATGGATCATCCGCACCAGAAGTAAATGTTACGGTGTCGATCTTTCCGGAGGAAAGGAGATTCCCATAGGTCCCCCATGCATTCCCGGAAGGGCTGACGGGGTAGAACGAGCCGTTGTTTTCTGCTATTTCGTATAGATAATCCAGGAAATGATGAGGTTTGAATAATGCGTGCATCGCTTCTTACCTTTCTTATCGTGTATGGTTAGGTTTCTCTATTCCCTTCCCACCACATTTTTGACTCAGCCAGAGCATCCGCCGCCTGGTTAAGCCTCCGTTCGTTCTTGTCCAAAGTCAGAATCCACGGTGTCTGCATAAATCCCATAAGGTGTTCCGGGCTGATCCGCTCCGCACAGTATTGCGTCAGCAGTTCCATATTCTCCCGACAAACACAGTTGCTCCCGGTCGGCACCTGATCGTATCCGGCTCTGTCGAGGACTTCGTAGCATTCCAGCATCGCGCGGAGTCGGTCGTTCAGTTCCCCATCTCTAAACCTCGCCGTATAGTACCAGTTGCTTTGAATCACCGTTTTCGGCATCTTCTTCAGAAATACGTCCCGGTGATCCCATATATAGTCCGACCAGATCCACGCCCGCGCGTTTTCTTTCTCGACACAATCGACCAGATAGTACAGATCGTGCCACCATAGATCGTATTGCCTGATGATGGAAATGTCGTAGGCACGCTGCAGCAACGCGTTTTCCTCGTCCATGCCGAGGTGGAAATACCGGGGATGAAAGACTTCACAAACCTCATGAATCAGATCGGCGCAGACCCGATAATACACCGAAGTGGAAAGCATCCGGCTGTATTCTTTCATCCATATATCGTGGCAGGCGGAAAAATTTAGCTTCGGGACGACCTCGAATCCCATATCCTGCATCACCTTCAGCTCCGCAGCCATCTCATCCCGCGTCCACGATCCTTCCACTGCCAGTTCCGGGTGAGATTCGTACCGCAGCCCTTCTCCGAGATCGAGCAGGATCATATTGACGCCGCACGCTTTCAGACGATCCAAATACCGTCTCCACAGCGGACGGGAAAACCGAAGGACGGGGGACGCCTGCGAATCGGGATCATGTTCCCGGTCCCGCGGATTCCCCTCCTCGTTCCACATATTCCCCCCTAGATGGAGGAGGATGCTCCAGAGCAGTTCGTTCATGTTCTCACCCTTTTCTATTCTTCATAGACCATAAATCTTTAGCAGCGTTGAGTCATAATTACGGAAGCATCTCCTGCTGGGCTTCCGCTATCTTCTCGTAGGACTGCATCAGTTTTTCCAAGGACTTGCGTGCGACCTTATCCTTCTTCTGGTAAAAAGAAACGAGGTTCTCAGCATTTCCATACGTCTGGTACAAATTCACGGGAATGCTGTCCAGGCCGATTGTCATGTTGTAATAGCCAAAGTCGAATACCCGGCTTCTGCGGATGATATCCAGAATCTCCGCCGATTCAGGGTCGCGTACGTGCTTGGTCTTCAGAACGACCTCATAGAATTCAGGGGTAAGGTGCCTCCAACTCTCCGAAGCCATCCCTTCCAGAATGATGGAAGAAGCGTTCAGATCCTTCACTGTAATCGGCACGAGGAAGAGGTTTGTTCCGCCTTCAACGGCGTTCCGATATTCCATATCCTCCGCATACTTTGGGAAGGGGATAATCCCGAAATCGTCATCCATATCCCGGAATCCAATGGCGCTGTTCATGGATCCGTCCATAAAGAACACCCGCCCGCTTCTGAACGCGCCGCCTTCATCCACCTCAATATTCACCTTAGGGAGGATGTGTGAGAAGTACCGGTCATAGACCTCCACCGTCTTCTCACTCATGAAGGAGATTTCGGGCTCACCGTCAACGACCGACACGATGCTCAGACCGGCAGCGAACTGCATGTTGATGAGTCCACTCCAGATGTGGGTCATATACCCGAAGCGGTCTACACTCGGATCCATAACACCGTTCCCATCGAGATCAGAATCACATACCTCAAGGATCCTTTCCCATTCGTCCCATGTCCATGTTCCTTCAAGCACGGACTGGTAAGGATAGGCCAGGGAGGCCTCATCGAAAAGCGTCTTGTTGAAAAGGAAGCAGAATGTCTGTCCGAGATTGTTATAGCAGATATCGCCTGTGGTTGTGTACAACTTGTCGTGGATGGTGAAGGATTCTATAGCGCCATCCATTGCGATACGGAAACAGGACTCCAGAGAAATCACCCCGTCCGGTTCCCGTTCTTCCCCCGTCATTTTAAGCCTTGGCCCTGGGCCTGTGTGAATATGAGTTGCAGAAATGATTAACTGATCCTCTTTCAAGCCTGGCAGAACCGTCTGCAGTGCTTCGCACAGATATGTTGTCCAAAATGCGTATGGCTGCAATGTGTCTGCGGCAACAAAGACAGTCCGCTCATCTTCGCTTTCTATCACCATTGCATACGCCATGAGAGGATCCAAAACAGTCTCGGTTACCCGCAGATGGTATTGTCCGCATAGAGATACTTTTCCACCTCTGGGTGTAATATCGCCCCTTCCGAAACCGATCTTCATGCCAAACCTCCGGTCCCTTCATACTCGTCAAACGCTTTATACACCTTATCCATCGTCTTGTTCCAGACCTTCTCATTGCGCTTGACATAGGACGCGATGTCTGCACTGCCTCCGTTGATGACCCGTCGCAGCCAGCTCGCGGGCGTCTCGAATCCGCCGTATACATATCCGAAATCGAAGATCCGACCGTCAAGAAGGATGTCGAGCATCTCGATCGACTGCTCGTCCCGCGCTCCTTTGTATTTCAGCGCATTGTCGTAATACGCGGGAGACACCATTTTCCATCCTTCCGCGTTCAGGGCTTCGGTGATCGTTCCGACAAAATCCGCGTCCCGAATGGTCAGAAGCACGCCCTGCGTATCGTGAGATCCGTCAACATAGGTGTAATATCCTTCCTGCTGCACGTCCCATTTGGGAAAAGGGATGATGGCATAATCGATCTCACTGTCCCTGAGATAGGTGAGGGCATGTCTGACGCCGCCCATCCCGATCAGAGTCTTCTGTTCCGTAATCATATCGACGCCGATGCTCCAGGAAGCCGCCGAATAGGTCGAAGGGCGGTTGAACTGCAAATCATACGCCCATTCCACGATGGAGACGAGCTTTTCGTCGTAGTACGTATTGGCAAACGAGCCGTCCTCCTGCGGTTCCAGGACCTTTTTGCCGAAGACGTAGATCCAAATGTTCGCATCGCCGTTCTGATCCAGCGAAAAGCCATACCGGTCGTTTTCATCGCGGAGCCCGTCGCCGTTCAGATCTTCATAAACGGAAGTGACGGTATAAAAAATGTCCTTCGTCCACTCCCCGGACTTCACAACAGAATAGATGTCATCCAGTCCATATTCCGCTGCAAGGCCCTTGTCGTAAAACAGACACTTCGTACTGTGGGGGGCAGACAGGTCGAAATCCCCTACTGCCAGAAACGCTCTCCCGCGATAGGTCAGATTCTTCTCGACTTCCGAACTCCACCAAGGCCTCGAGAAATCGAGGTGGGGAATCTCGTACAGATTCCGGTAGATGTTCGACGTCACATCGATTCCCATCTGTACCACATGGGAGCAATAGAGCTGAAACTCGTCGTCTCCCGCCGTGACGGAGTTCTTGGCCGCGGCGGAAGTTCCGCTGTAATCCTGTCCCCCCGAAACGGAGAGAACGACATTGAACCGGTCGTTGATTTTTGTCTGACGGTTGAAGAGGGCATCGTTCACTACATCGCCATTCAGCTCGTCCGTCCAGATCGAAGACAAGGTGAAATCGTACCCGAGGATATGGAAAGCTCGCCCGTCATAATCCGCGTCCGGGAGTCCGTCCTCTACCGAAAGGCGAGCCTCGAGGGAATCTTTGGGAACATCTTCGGTCTCAGCGGATCCGGAGACGTCGGCCGGTTCCGTCTTCGGTTCGGTTTCGACGGGTTCCTGAAGCGCCGTTCCGTTCGAACAGGCGCACAGAGACAGAACGATCAATAGAGCGGCGAGCGTTATACAGGTTGCTTTCATGCCTTTCATAATGGCTGCTCCCATTCCTAAAGCTTTCGTTATCCGAACCGGAAAGCCATCGGGGCATATTCCGATCCTGAGGTGATGACTTGCGGCTGTTTGTTGCTTCAAGTATAATTATACCAAATTATCGCCGCATGTGCAATGGATTGAAAAAATTTAGCGATTTTTTCGGCTTTTTTCCACCCCAGGCTGATCCTCACCTGCAGCATCCATCTTATACCGTGGTTCGAAGATTGTCGGCGGTAGCGTGCCAGAACAAGGGCATTGACGATCCCCTGTCCTTTTGACATTGGATTTCCCCCTGTCAATAGGGTGAGATGCTCCGCTATGAAAAAAGCCGCTCCCGCAGGGAACGACTTTTTCATGAAATTATAAATCCTTGTTTTTTTGTGAAGTCTCTCCTCATGGATCGGAGGAAGTGTTTTCTTTCTCTTGATCACGCGAAGGCCCCCTCCCCCCCTTCTCCCCTAAGGCCCCTGATTGGGTGGATCTGTTCCCGGGGACGGATACCACACTCATAATAGACAAGGTTGTAACTGTTTTGGTGCTAGGATGAGAAGTGGATGAGGGGAAATCCCTTGTCCTGTAAGGGGTTTGGAGGGTTATGTGTGGGAGTGCTCTACAAGTGTCTCGTTGTGATGTGTTCCCGGATACAGATCCACCTGTTTCCTCACAAGATCTGGGACTATTTTGAGTGGTTCCGCCAAATGAATTTGCGGACAACCTATTTCTTTTTTTGAGACTCTGCCATTCTGCTTGCGTTGTATCACAGACTTGCGTTTCGTTCCTCCCAGTTGTATCTATTCTTTTCCCGTGTGACCGCCTGTCCTTCCGCATCATCCTCCCCCAGCAGCTCATCGGTCTCCTTACTCATGACTATCATGGCGGCGCTTGCCCAGCAGGAATCAGAGTCGCTTTCGGCAAACGTCCGGCTCGGCATCCAGTTCCGTAATCAGCAGGGCAAAGTCCAGGTCAACCACAACCGATTCCTCGGCTATACAAATGACGAGTATGGAAAGCTGGTCATCGTCCCGGAGGAGGCTGCCATCGTAAGGCGTATCTACGCAGAGTAACATGGACGGCAGAAGTTTCCTGCAGATCAAGCGCGGTCTTGAAGCGGACGGCATTCTGAACGGAGCCGGAAACGCCAGGTGGCATGAAAGCAACATCAAACAGATCCTCACCAACGAGAAGTACATCGGTGATGCGCTCCTGCAGAAGACCTACACGGTCAACACACTCAAAAAGAAGCGTGTCGCCAACAACGGCATTGCACCGAAGTACTATGTGGAAGGCAGCCATGATGATCCGTTCTTGAGGTTTCTGCACAAAAGACGGAGCGTGAACGGGCTGCGTTCTTCCGTTTTTCACAAAGACGAAGTTTTTTGGAAAAAAGGGTTGACAACGCCGGCTGCCCGATGTATAATACCGGCATATACCACCCGCCTACCGGTTAAGTAGGTTTATAATGGAGGCAACAGGATGACTCGTTCCATCGTAACGAAGCTTATTTGTATGATGTGTATGACAGACCGCTCCCCGGACCGGGCGAGGGGGTGTTGTCCGTGTATCTGACCGCGGACAGCAGCGCCATACGCCAGCCTTCACGGGGAGCCGATCAAACGGCTCCTTTTTCATTGCTCAACGCTTCCCCGGAAAGGCTGCATGACGGAACGGCACCTCTCCTTTTTCCGGCCCGATGTCGGCCGTCGGCAAAAACCGGAACATCAGGGCTTCATTCTTGAAATAATCCTGTTGCTCCGCCGACAAACAGACGGTTGTCTGAATTGGTATGCCTTCTCAAGAAGGCAGAGCCGCATTCGGTTCCGGCGGCTGAACCTCTGGTTCCGGCGGCTGAACCTCCGGTTCCAGCGGCTGATCCCCGGCAGCATAACGCTAAGTTTGCTGTCGCAGTAATAAAATCTCAGGTCAGGAGGACCACCATGAAAAACATCGGAAAAATCCTTGCGGGAATCCTTTCCGCTCTGCTCCTCGCATCCCCGGCATCCGTTCTTACCGCATGCTCTTCCTCTAGCGCTCCCGCCGGCCCCTCTGTCGGTGCGAACTCTGCCGCTCCCGCGGAAACGGCGGATCACGGCACCCTGAACGTCTCCTTCCCGGTGGGCAACATCCGGGTGGCAATCAACATCCTCGCCCTGAAGCTCGGTTACTTCGCAGAAGAGGGCGTCACGGTGGGCGAAGTGAACCTCGGCGGCCAGAACGCGCTGACAGCCATCAACGAAGGATCCGCCGAGCTGGATCTGCTCACCGCCGGATTTGTGCCCGATCTGCAGGCCATCGCGTCCGGATACGACCTCTGCTTTATCGCCGGAACGGCGGTGGAGGGCGGCGCGGTCATCGCAAAGAAAGGCTCCGCCGCGAACTATCAGAATGCCGGAACCATATTGAACATCGACGCCGTGAAACAGGCAAAGCTCGGTTTCGTCCGCAACGAAGCTTCCTGGATCGTCACCCGACAGTATCTTCTTGACCACGGTGTGACGGAAGAGGAAATCGCCGCCATCGAGAATGAAAGCTCCGGAAGGATCACCTATTACGGGGAAACTACGGAAACCGCTCTCGCCGTACAGAAGGGGGAAATCGAACTCGGATTCCTTCCGATGGAATACGCGCTTCTCTATGCGGACGCTTACGACTTTGAACTCGTGACTTCGGCGGGAGCGCTCCAGCCCGACTATGTATGCTGCCGCGAAATCACCTCGCCCGCCAAGCTGGCGGAAAAGCGGGAGGCGTTCGTAGCGTACGAAATCGCCCGTCTCCGCGCGTTTGAATATTACAAACAGGGCGAGTCCGACGATGCCGTCCGTCAGAACGTCGTGAAAATCGTCTCCGACTACTCCGGCAAGGAAGCCGATTATGTAGACACCTACCTGTACGCGGGTGTAACCAAGTATTCGAACGATCCGAACGTGAAGGGCATCGCCTCCTATGTGACGGCGGCGTGGAACTCCGGCGCGCTGTCCGGGGCCGCGGTGGACTTCGGCTCCTATGACATCTCTCGGAACATCGACACGTCGGTGTACAAGGAAGCGCTTGACACAGTCCTTGCCCGGGATCCGTCGAACGCCGTTTTCAACGACCTATTGAACCTTTACAACAATTCGAACTGACGGAGCGGAGCCGCTATGGGAAAGATATACGAAAACGTCCTCGAACTCATCGGGCACACGCCCATCCTCCACCTTTCAAAAATCGAGAAGGAAACCGGGGCGGAGGCTTCCATCTACGCCAAGCTCGAATCCTTCAATCCCGGAGGCTCCGTCAAAGACAGGGCTGCGCTCAACATGATAAACGAGGCGGAAGCGGAAGGCCTGCTCTCCCCCGGCGGCACCATCGTGGAAGGGACATCCGGCAACACCGGGATCGGGCTTGCCATGATCGCCGCCGTGCGGGGCTACCGGGCCGTCATCTGCATGAGCGAGGATACGGATCCGGTAAAAATCCGCATTCTCAAAGCTTACGGCGCCGAGGTGGAACTGACGCCGAAATCACAGGGCTTCGGCGGAGGGGGAGGACGGGCGCGGGAGCTGGCAGAGTCGATCCCGGGCGCGTTCCGTCCCGGTCAGGGGGAGAATCCCAACCACCCCGCCGCCCACTTCAAATGGACGGGACCGGAGATCTGGGAGGATATGGACGGGAAAGTGGATATCTTCGTCGCCTCCGTCGGAACCGGAGGAACCTCCCGCGGAACGGCAGAATACCTTCGGACACAGAATCCGGACGTGGTGATCGTCGGGGTGGAGCCGGCGGGTTCTCCCGTCCTCACAGCCGGAGAGCCGGGCAGGCACAAAATCCAGGGGATCGGCGGCGGAGCGATCTGCCCGATCACCGACCGGAGACTGTACAACGAGGTGCTCCGGTGTCCCGACGACGAAGCCTACCGCTTCGCCCGGCTTTGCCCGAAAACGGAAGGCATTCTCATCGGCATCTCGGCGGGCGCGGCTCTCTGGGGTGCGGCCCGCGTGGCTTCCCGGCCCGAAAACCGCGGAAAGAACATAGTCGTTCTCTTCCCGGACGGCGGGGACAAATACCTCCGGAGCGATCTGTACGACGATCCGACCGAACCGGCACAATCCGGGACTGAAACAGAAAAGGAGTAACCGAAATGGCCAATACCTGCGACTATATTCCCGGCAGAAAAAGAGCGGCAATTCCCGCAGACTACACGGACGCCGAAGCAGAAGCCCACGCCCGGGAGGCCGGCGTCGATCCCCGGCCCCGGGAGACGATTTCCGAAATCGACGAGCGCGGCGCGTTCATCCGTCAGCCCAACGCTTTTATCACCCCCTTCGGCGACCGGGAGGGTCAGCTCAGAGCGGAGGCGAACCGTTACGCCATCTTCTGGGCGCACGGCTGCCATTGGTCCAACCGGCCCGTCATCGTGCGTGATATCCTCGGTCTGACCGATGTGATCGCCGACCACTACACCACCCATTCCGGGGAGACCAACGTCTACGGCCACGGCTTCGCCGATCAGCCGGGACACAAGGATCCCCTCGGCGGCGCCTATTTTCTCAGCGAATACTACAAGCGCGGAAATCCGGATTTCAAGGGCCGCGCCACCACTCCGGCCTTCGTGGATCTGAAGGAGAAAAAGACCGTCAACAACGACTACCACCGCCTGACAAACTACATCGAGGTGCAGTTCCGCCCCTTCCAGCCCGCGGACGCCCCGGATCTCTATCCCAAGGCATGGCGCCGGGAGATCGACGAATTCAACGACTGGCTCTTCCCGCACGTCAACAACGGGCATTACCGGATGGCGTTCTGCCAGTCCTGGGAAGCGTACAGCGAAGCCTACGAAGATTTCTTCGATTCTCTCGAAAAGCTGGACAGGCGTCTCGAGGACAACCGCTTTCTCTTCGGCGATTACATCACCGACAGCGACGTGCGGCTCTACGTGACCCTCGTCCGCTGGGAGACAAGCTATTACCGCAATGTCGGTCCGATCAAAAAGCGGATCACGGAGTACCCGAACCTCTGGGGCTATGTGAAGGATCTGTTCGCCGTCCCGGTGTTCCGCAAATACACCTTCTTCGAATTCCCGACGGAGGGCGGACCGGAACTGTTCCGCTCCTACGCTTACCGGATCGCGCCGCAGGTCCCCTACGACGAACTCTGGAAGACCGACGGAGAGCGGGCGAAGCTCTCGAAGACCCCGGACCGGATCTACGCGAAGCATCCGGACGGCGAGACCGCCAGAGACTATCAGTCCGAAATCTCGACGACGATCTGGAACTCCCCGTCGTGGGAGGACCGGAACCCGAAAAACGGCGTCCTTTCCACGGATGCTTCGATCAACCCGCTCAAAGGGAAGTTTTAAGATATTGATTCGCTGACAAACAAAATGCTGTCGGAATCGGTATCCTGTATCTGAAAGCCAAGCCGATCAAAGGCTCCGGCAGCTGCACGTCTGAAAACCAACTTTTCATTTGCTGTTTCAGCAATAAAGGAGAGAACTCATGACCACCTCCGCCGCGCCGATCCTCGAGCTGAAGGGCCTCTGCTATGATTATGCCGACAAGAAGTCCCGCTTCACCGCTCTCGACGGCATCGATCTATCCGTCCGAAAAGGGGAATTCGTCTGCGTCCTCGGTCCTTCCGGATGCGGGAAATCCACCCTTCTGCGGATCCTCGCGGGACTGAACCGGGCGACGGCGGGGGAGGCACGGGTCCGGAATCAGCCCGTCAAAGGCCCCGGAACCGATCGCGCGGTGGTATTCCAGGGATATTCGCTCTTTCCGTGGCTCACGGCGAAGGGAAACGTGCTCTTCGGCCTGAAGCAGAACGGCAGACGCTATACCCGCCGGGAGAGGAACGAAGCGGCAATGCGCTATCTCCGGGCCGTCGGGCTGGAGGAAGCGGCGGATCGCTATCCGAAACAGCTCTCCGGCGGGATGCGTCAGCGCGTCGCGGTCGCGCGGGCTCTTGCGCTCGAATCCGAAATCCTGCTCATGGACGAACCCTTCGGCGCGGTGGATCCCCGGCTCAGGACGGAACTGCAGGAGCTCGTCTCGAAGCTTTCGTCGGAAGAGGGCAAGACGGTGGTGTTCGTGACTCACGACATCCACGAAGCGATCCTGCTTGCCGACCGGATCGTGGTGATGGAGCCCGGACACATCGCGTCCGTAGTGGATGTCCCCTTTCCCCATCCCCGGGTACTGTCGGACTTGTCAAAAACGGATGAATATGAACGGCTGCGTCTGCTGCTGACGCTGGCGTATTACGAAAAGACCGGGAATCTCACCGGCGAAGGAGCGGGGATATGACGGCGTCGGCACCGAATCGGGAAAAGACGGATCTCAGGGAGAAGGAAGCCCGGTTTTTCTCTCTCCCTGCCGGAATGCGGTGCGCTTGGTTTCTGGCTACGGCGCTCTATGCTACAAACCTCATCCTTGCTTTCGTCCTGCCCTATTTTACCGAACACAAGGCGACCTACGCGCCTGGGCCGTATGCCGTCCTTCTGACAACGGCGTATCTTCTTTATGTCCTGCAGCTTCTCCGCGGGAAGAAAAAGAGCACGTCGGATATCGCCCTCGTCCTCTTTGCCTTCTTTCTGCTGTGGGAGACGTCCTATAAGCTGGGCTGGATTCACAACGATCTTCTGATCCCGTCCCCGGAAGGACTGTTCCACGTATTCGTCGAAAAGCCCGGGGAGATTTTCGCGGACGTATTGTCATCCGTGCGTCTGCTCTTCACCGGAGTCGTGTTCGCCATTGCGCTCGGGACGGTTCTCGGCCTGCTTGCCGGCTGGATCGCCCGGGTCAGAGAGGTACTTCTCCCGATCTCGAACGTGGTCACGCTGATCCCGCCGCTCATGTTCTCCGCCTATCTCATCATGCTGCTGCCCACATTCCGGGCCGCGGCGACGGGGGTGATCTTCTTCGCGGTGTTCTGGCCCACGTTTCAGGGCATGGTGGCCCGCGTGGGGCAGATCGACCCTGCGGTGATCGAAGCGGCGCGAACCATGGGGGTCGGCACCTCCGGAATGCTCTGGAAGGTGATCTTTCCCTACTGCCTGCCGGGGATCATCGGCAGCGTGTCGAAAAGTCTCCGCGGAGCGTTCATGTGCCTCTCCGGGGCGGAGATGCTCGGGATCAATCTCGGCATCGGATTTTTCATCGAAAAGTACAAGAGCTTCGCCGATTACCGCTGCGTCCTCGCCGGGATCTTCACCGTGGGCGTGGTGACGACCCTGATCGATATCGGCGTGCGGAAGCTGGAAACCATCCTCGTCCGCTGGACGGACTGAGAGACTGACACTGACAGACGGGAGGAAATCATGAAAAGCATACGGGTCAAAGATGAAGAATGGGCGCGGGCCGGGGTGTACTATGTCCGGACGGAAGCGATGGTGGAAGGGTTTGGCGTGAGTCTCGCGGGCGAATTCTCGGAGGATACGAAGGAGAGCGAGTTCATCCTTGTGACGGACGACGTCGGGAGACCGCTCTCCACCGCGCGGATCCGTCTGATCCCGGAGAAGGGCTTTGCCAAAATCGAGCGTGTGGCAACGGTGTCCTACGCCAGGGGAAAAGGCGCGGGCCGTCTGGCTGTCGAAGCGGCGGAAGACTGGATCCGGGAGCGGGGATACGGCAAGATTGTCATCACCAGCCGGGACGAAGCCGTCGGGTTTTATGAAAAGCTCGGCTACACGGCGGACTATTCGGTCGACGCACGCGCCCTTTTCCCGCCGAAAGAAAAAAAGCCGGACGAGACCCCCGGCGGGGAGACACGAAACCCCCGGTTCGTCGTGGTATATATGGAAAAACTGCTCGGGAGCGGGAACGAGCGTTCCTGATACTAATCTCAAACTAAAAGGGAAAACAGTTATCATTCGTGAGCTCACAATCATAGATTGTTCGCACTCTACGGAGAGCGATCAAAACCCATATAGTTAGCTTTTTAGAGCGAGAATAGTATGAAAACCGACACAGAACGCAGAAAACGCCGTGATGCCCGCGCAGGAGCAAACACGGCGTTTTGGTTTGGCAGAATCACTTCTGCACCCCGAAGAGATCCTCCCGGTAGGCGGACAGATATTCGATGCAGTATTCGTCGATCCCGAGGAGCGCTTCCGCCGCGTAGACGCCGCCGAGCATGTCACGGTTCGTCGGGTCCATGATTGCGCTGTCCATGCCGTTCATCATCGCGCCGATGAGAAACGCGTGATTCAGCGTCTTCCGGCTCGGCAGGCCGTGGGAAATGTTGGAGAGCCCGCTGATGATGTGGGCATCCGGGTATTCCTCACGGATTCGCCGGGATGTGCCGATGAAATTCAGAAAGCTGTCGGGCGAGGTGGCGACCGTAAACACCAGAGGGTCAAAGTACATCCGATCCATGGAGACGCCGATCTCCGCCGCCTTCTCCATGATCCGGTGAAAGCTCTCCATCCGCTTCTCCACCGTCTCCGGCATACCGCTCTCGTCCAAGAGGAGCGCGATGACCTTCCAGCCGTTCTGTCCTTTGACAGCCGGGAGGATTTTGTCGATCTTGTCCCCTTCGAGGGAGACCGAATTGATGATGCCCGGATTATTGCAGAGGGGAATACACGCAAGAATGGTGTCGGGATTGGGGCTGTCGAGGCTGAAGCGCACGTCGGGGTGATCGGTTTGAATGAGGTCGATCATCCACTTGAGTACGTCCGCGTCTCCCTCCGGCACCCCGGAACAGATATCGAGATAATCCGCCCGGCTGTCGAGCTGGCGCGAAGCGAGATCGCGGATGAACGCCCCGTCCCGGTTCCGGATCGCCTCCGCCACGGATTTGATGGCTCCGTTCAGTTTTTCTCCGATGATCAGCATGGCATGTCTCCTTGTTATGATTTCATTTGGTATATGGTGAAAACCGGCGGTATGCGTACTTATGCGCCGCTTCTTTCGTCCAGCTCCTTCATGACCGCGGGGATGATCTCAAAGAGATCGCCCTTGACTGCGATATCCGCAAGCTTCATCATGGGCGTCGTGTCGTCGATGTCGATGGCGATGATGGTTTTGCAGGACTGCATGCCGATCAGGTGCTGGATCTGGCCCGAGATCCCGCAGGCGATGTACACGTCCGTCTGCACCGTCGTGCCGGTCTGCCCGATCTGATGCGGATAGGCGATCCAACCGTTGTCCACCGCGGCGCGGCTCGCTCCCACCGCCCCTCCGATCCGGTCTGCAAACGCCTCAAGCAGTTTGAAGCCCTCCGGGCCCTTCATGGCGCGGCCCCCGGCGACGATGATCCGGGCGTCGGTGAGATTGACCGTGGGCTCATGCCGCCCGATGGTCCCGAGGATCTCCTTGACGTTCAAGGCGTCCTCCGGCGTCACGGTCTCGCGGATGATCTCTCCCATCCGGCCCACCTCCGGCTCGGGCATCGGCATCACGCGCGGCCGCACCGTCGCCATCTGAGGCCGGTATTCCCCGCTGCGGATGGTCGCCATGATGTTGCCGCCGAACGCGGGACGGGTCTGGAGCAGATCGCCGTTTTCCGGATCGATCGCCAGTCCCGTACAGTCCGCCGTGAGTCCCGAGCGGATTCTGCCCGCGAGACGGGGGATGAGCGCGCGTCCGCGGCTTGTGGCGGCGCAGAGGATGATCTCGGGGCGGTATTTCTTCACAAGCCTCTCGAGGATATGGCATTCCAGCTCGTCGTTGAACACGCGGAGCCGTTCGTCGTCCACGGCGATGATCTTATCCGCGCCGTAGGCGAAGAGCGATTCGAGACGGGCGCCGATCCCATGGCCGAGCGCGATCGTCCAGACCTCGCAGCCCCGCTCTGCGGCGAGTTTCCGCGCGGCGCCGAGCAGTTCGTAGGAGACCGGATGGACCGCGCCGCCCGTGCATTCCGAAATCGTCCAGACGTTCTTGTATGTCTTTCTGTCCAGTTCGTCAAGTACTTTCATTTCCGTCCCCTCCTCACAGCAATCCGCGGCCGATCATCTCGCCGACAAGCGCTTTCGCCGCGTCCGCGGGTTCTCCCCCGAGCTTCACGGTGACGGTGTTCCGCACGGCGGGAGGCTCCGTTTTCACGACGCGCGTGGGAGACGCGTTCAGGCCGATCAGATCCGGATCCGCTCCGATGTCCCCGGACCCCCAGACCGTGATTTCGGCCGCCCTCGCCTTCCTCGCGTCTTTCAGCGTGGGGACGCGCGGCTCGTTGATGTCCTTCAGCACGGTGAGCAGCGCGGGCAGTTTCAGCCTCAGCACGTCAAACCCGTTCTCGGTCATGCGGGAGACCGTGACGGCGTCTGAGGTGATTTCCTCCACTTTCGAGACGTTTGCCGCCTGCATGAGATCCAGCTGGGCGGCGATCCCGGGACCGACCTGCGCCGTGTCCCCGTCGACCGCCTGTTTGCCGCACAGGATCAGATCGACACCGCCGACGGTCTTGATGGCCCGCGAGAGCGCATAGCTCGTCGCCCACGTATCGGAGCCGGCAAACTCTCTTCCGCAGAGCAGAAACGCCCGGTCCGCTCCCATGGACAGCGCCTCGATCAGGACGTTTTTCGCGCTCTCCGGGCCCATCGACAGCACACAGACCTCGCCGCCGACCTTTTCGCGGATGCGGATCGCCTCTTCGATCGCATACAGATCGAAGGGGTTGAGGACCGATTTCGTCCCCTCCCGGATGATCCTCTTGGTTTCGGGATCGATCTTTGCGTCGGTCGTCGCGGGGACCTGCTTGACACAAACCACGATTATCATTTGCTGTCCCTCCTCTCCGCCGCCATTTCTTCGATCACCGGGTACTGCGTCTTGAAGCCGAGGAGGGAGAGATAGAAGCCGCACCCCGGGTACAGTCCGCGAAGCTCTCCCAGCGTCCCGACCGGGTCGAAAGCCGCGTCCTCCGGGATGGGATAGCCCACCACGTCCGAAAGCAGGAACAGCTTTTTCGACATCCACGCCTCGACGGTCACGGGCAGATCGGGGTATTCCGTGAGAAGCCTGTCCACCACGGCGTTTCGTTCGATGATCGGCTGCGTGATGACAAAGGCCGCGCCGGCGTCGAGCTTTCTTTTCAGCTTTTCGAATTCATGTGCTTCCGGTTCGTAGGGGTTGAACGCGACGCCGACCGTGAAGGACGGATAATGCTTCCGGATGTACCGCGTCAGCTCCACGGAGGTGACGGAAGCGGTGCCCTCTGCTTCCACGTCCGCGGGTTTCAGCTTCGGGAGCCGGGGAGAGCCGTCCCCGCTGATGGCGAGGATCGAAGTGATCCCCAGTTTTTCGCAGGATTCGAGGATCTCGTCGAGGTTCCGTTTCGTGTGGAAGGTGTTGAGATGGATCAGAACCTGATCCGGGCGCGGGCGGAGTCCGAGCTCCTCGATGCATTCGTGTCCCTGAAACGCCAGAAGCCCCATCGCGTTGTCGGTGATCGAAGCGGTGAATCCGCTGTCCATCACCCGCTCGAACTTGGACGCGAACAGTTCGAGGTCCTCTTCCAGTTTCCCGGAATCCTGCTTCGGCGGGATGATCTCGACGTGAAAACCGGGCGGTGCGCCTTTTGTGAATGCCATAATGAACCTGTGCCGTGCGGCTGCGGCGATTTCTGACGGATCGTTTGAAAGAATGAGACGGATGCCGCGGGATTTTCCGTTTCATGGAACGCGCTTTGGAAGATGCGGGCGGACAGGCTCGTTTTTACAGAGCGGAGTGGAAGGCGCCCGCCGTTCTTCCCGCGAGATCGTTCACGACCTCCCCCGCGATGATCAATCCGGCAACGGAAGGAACGAACGCCGTCGATCCCGGGATGTCCCTCCGCTGGGTGCACTTTCTGGCGGTCCCCGGAGGACAGATGCAGTGCTGACGGCAGCTGATGGACATATCCTCAAGCGGTCTCTTCGGCTTTTCCTTTGAGTAGACCACTTTCAGCGAGTCGATGCCCCTCTTCCTGCATTCGATCCGCATCACGCGCGCAAGCGGGCAGACAGAGGTCTCATAGATGTCGGCGACTTCGAACAGCGAAGCGTTTACCTTGTTCCCCGCCCCCATGGAAGAGATGACCGGGACCGCCGCTTCCTTCGCTTTCATGACGATCGCGAGCTTTCCCGAAATCGTATCGATCGCGTCGACGACGTAGTCGTACTCCCGAAAATCAAACTGATCCTCCGTTTCCGGGAGGAAAAAGGTCTTGTGGGTCCGGACTTCGCAGGCGGGATTGATTTCCCGGATCCGCTCTTCCGCAGCGTCCACTTTGTAATGTCCGACCGTCTTCCGGGTGGCGAGGATCTGGCGGTTGAGGTTTGTCAGGCATACCTTGTCGTCGTCGATCAGATCGAGCGCGCCGATCCCGGACCGGGCAAGGGCTTCGACCGCATATCCGCCGACGCCGCCGATCCCGAATACCGCGACACGGGAAGACGCCAGCCGGTCCATCGTCTCCGCGCCGTAGAGCAACTGTGTTCTTGAAAACTGATTCAGCATATCATTCTCCCTGACCTGCAGAGCGGCCCGTCGGACCTGCCCATGAAAGGAAGGCCGGTCTCATCTCATCGAGGGAAGCGGTGGGGACCGTGATCACATCGTCACCGATCACAATGCCCGCGACGGGCCATGGGTTGCACCCTCCGTGCGTGATGCCGACCTCCTCCGGCGCGAACGTAAACCCGCAGTTGGCGCATTCGAGAAGTTCGCCGGTCTGCCGGTAATACGCCTTCGGGGAGGGGGAACAGCTCTGACAGGTATTGAAAGCCGCGTGCACTTTGCCGCCCCCGTCCCGCAGGGCGACCAGCTGGACCGTAACCCCGTCGGCGTTGTAGTTGAAAAATCCTGCCGTCTGCGCAATGCCTTCTGTTGGTATCGTCACCGTTTCGCCGTCCGCTTTCAACTCGCTGTAAATCGCGGCTTCCGCGCGTGTGTCCTCAGCGCCGCCCGAGCAGGCCGGCAGAAGGGCGCAGAGCAGGGCGAGCAGGACCGTACAAATCCGGTTCTTTCCGTTTTTCATCATGGCTTTCTCTGGTATCAAGTTCCCGCTGCCCGACAGAGCCGCGCGGATTCTCCTCATTTGAAATAGTCCGGATCGTCAATGACCCGGATGTGGTTCCGGATCATATTCATCCAGCACGAATAGACGTAGTCCCCTTCTTTTTCCGGCAGAAACTCGATGATGTTGTCCCCCGGGACGAGCTTCACGTCAAAGCCGAAATCGCGGCTGACGATTTCATTGTTGCACCCGGTGATCTTCCCGGCGTTCGCGTGAACGACGATCCGCGCCGGGACGCCTTTCTGCACGACGATGTCGGCATAGGAATCAAATTCCAGATCGAATTCTGCCGTCTGGACACCGTCCTCCCCCATGACCGCGGCGATCCCGTCGTACCGGGGGGAAAAGAAACCCGTCACGTCGATGCCGAGCGAGGAAAGGCCCCGGACAAGCATCGACAGGGAAAGGAGCACCATGAGCACCGCGGCGATCTTGCCGAACAGGATCTTCGCCTTTCCCTTTGCCAGATTCAGCGCCGCGCCTGCCGTCAGCATCAGCGGGACGGTCCCAAGCGCGAACAGGGCCATCGAGAGTGTGCCCTTTATGAAACTGCCCGTAGACAGCGCGTAGATCTGCATGGCCTGAAGAGGTGCGCACGGCATGAGGCCGCCTAACAGCCCGATCACGAACGCGCCCCTCCTCTTACCCCTCGCGCGGATCTCGAAGAAGCGCGGGAGGCGGAAGGAGAGGAGCCCGAGCATCGAGAGCGACATGAAGAACATCACGAGGGCCGCCGTGAGGATAACGACGCCGCGCAGGGTCATACTGACGCTGAACACACTGCCCGCCAGCCCCGCCAGACCGCCGACTGCCGTATAGGAGATCACGCGCCCGGCGTTGTAGAGAAGCGGACGCCCGATACTCCGCGCGGATCCGGATTCATAGGAGGCGAAAATCCCGATCGCGCCGCACATGCTGATACAGTGGACGCTTGTGAGAATGCCCGTGACGAAGAGCATCCCGTAGGAGAGAGAACTGTCAACAGCGGGGATCGCATGAAAGACGTTGTAGCCGAAAACCAGCCGCAAAACGAAGGCGAAGAGCAGGATCAGGGCGGCGATCAGAAGAAATTCGGTCCATCGGACGGTCCGCGCGGCAACTCGCCGATCCTCGGAGATCTTTGTCTCATCCGTATCGTATCCGACGCGGCGGATCGTTTCGACGATCACGTCGGACGAGGGAAGGGATTCCCCCGCGATCTCTGCGACGTTGTTCCGTATGGATACGCGCTCAATGCCATGGACGGCTTCGAGCGCGCGCGTGATCGTCTCGACACAGTGTTCGCAGAAAATCCCGTCTATCCGGACAAACAGTTTTTGCTTCATACGCACACCATCGCCTCAGCCCCAGTACCCGTCCTCCGCCAGACTCCGGAAGAAATACGGCAGCTGCTTCTGCCACCAGACCCAGTCGTGGGAGACGTCGCTTCCCCAGAGATCCGTCCAGTGGGGGATGTCTTTTTCATTGAGGATCCGGTCCAGCTCGAGCGTTCCGGCGAGAAGATCCTCCTCCCACGCGCCCTGTCCGCAGCAGAGAATGATCCGGCCGCGGCGGTAGAGTTCCATCCAGGGGTGATCCGCGGGCATATTCGGCAAGAAGTGGACCGGGGAGTTTGCGTAGACGGTCTCATCCATGTAATCACCGAAGAAATACTGTGCGTTGAAAAGGCCGCTCAGGCTGATCACGGCGTCGAAGAGATCGGGCCGGCGGAAAAAGAAATTGCCCGCGTGAACGCCGCCCATGCTGCATCCGCAGACGAGCGTCCCCCTTCCTTCCACCGCGAAGGCGGGCAGAAGCTCGTCCGTCACATACCGGAACCACCGCTCCTGCAGCGCGATCCGCTCCCGGGGATCGCCGTCCGACCGGGACCAGGTCTCCCCGTCGATGCCGTCCGCGCAGACAAGCCGGATCTTTCCGGATTCGATCCACGGCGCAATGCTTTGTACCATGCCGAAATTCCCGAAATCGTAAAACCGCCCGTTCTGCGGCGGGAACGCGATACAGAGCCTCTCCGCCTCCCCCTCTCCCGCGAACACGGCGCATTCCATGTCCCGCCCGAGGATGGGGCTGAAGCGTTTCGGATATTCCTCCTTCATGCTTCCGCCTCCCTCTCGTGCACGAACGCGACAAACGCGTGGACCTCTTCTTCGCTGTACGCGTGCGCCGTGTACATCTGGCATCCCATGGTCGCCCACATCAATTCCGGCATCCGCTCGCACATGACGATCCGGTCCCCGTACTTTTCGAGGATCTCTTCATGGGTGTGGCGGTAACGGTGGCTGTCCTTCCGGCTGGCGTAAACGCACCAGTGATGCTCGCCGCTGTCCGGCAGGAGCCTTTTGTCCGCCGTCACCATATCCGCCCAGATCTGATAGACGTCGGTGGAGTGGGCAAAGTCCATCATGTCCGGCGTATAGCCGCCCGCCGGACGCATGTTGACCTCGAGCGCGACGAAATCGCCGATCTCACCCAGTCCTGCCCGCGCCTTCGTGAGCCGGAAAAACTCGAGATGGACAAAGCGGCTTCTCACCCCGAAGGCGGCGAGCGCGGCGCGTCCGAGCTTTTCGAGCGGCTCCGGGACGGCGGGACAGGTATAGTAGGAGAGATCGAGGTCGCGGTTGACGATATCGGCGACGGACGGCGGCCAGACCGTCATGGATTCGAACAGCGGCATGTTGTGGGAATCGACGACGGCGTCGTAGGAGCAGATATCGCCCTCGACGAATTCCTCGATGAGATAGGGCACGTCCGGCTTGTCCTCAAAAAAGGCTTCCAGCTCACGGTCATCCTCCAGCTTCCATGTGTTCGCCGCGCCTACGCCGACATCCGGCTTTGCGATGACCGGATAGCCGCCGTTCTGCGCAATGAAATCCCGGGCTACAGTGAGCGTGGAGACGGGATGGCAGCGGGCGGTGGGAATGGAGGCGGAGGCATAGACCGGCTTCATGGAGGACTTGTGCTTCCACGCGCCGATCCCGGAGGCCTGGATCCCCGTTGTGATGTGAAAATCCGTGCGGAGGTGCGCGTCTTGCTCCAGCCAGTACTCATTGTTGGATTCAAGCCAATCCGGGTGTCCGTACCGGGAGGCGAAATATGCGACGGCGCGGTAGACCTCGTCGTAGTTTTCGAGGGAGGTGACGCGGTAATACTCGGTGAGCGCGTTCTTGAGCGGCTCATCCAGCGCGTCGAACGCCGCGTCGCCGATCCCGAGGACGTTCGCGCCGTTTTTCTTCAGCCGGTCGCAGAACTGCCAGTAGGTGTGCGGGAAATTGGGGGAAATGAAGATAAAATTCACTGATTTACCAACTCTCCAAGTAGGTTTTTGATTTGGTATATTATACAGGAAATCCCCGTCCTTGTCAAGTATGCACGGACCCGACACTGAAATTTTACATCCTTGCGGCGCGGAAGCGGTGTTTGCGGGAGATTCATTCATACCGGACGAAGCCGGTTCCGGTAAAATGACAGGAAACCTGAACAGCTGACTCTGCGGTTTGTCGGAAAAGATACCGTTTTGAATATGAATAATTGCAAACCCTGCGGAGTTATGTGCCACGTGGAGGGCGATGCCGTCATGTACAACGCGAACCGTCAGAACACGATAGGACTTTCGCACAATCACCGTGTTCAGGAAATCATGTTTCCGAACAATCAAGCGCTTTTCTGGAACGAAAACATCGCGTGGGCAAAGGCGCTGCGCGACATGGAAACGGATTTCGGCATCATCCCGGCTCCGAACCTGGACGAAGAACAGGACCGGTACTACAACGTCTCCGTGGGCAGTTACTTCGGCATGAACATTCCCGTGAGCGCGGCAGACCCGGAATATGTCTCGATCGTTCTGGAGGGGCTGAATTCCATGTCTTGTCGTCTGACTGACCGGCGTTTTCGTGACAGTTTGTACAGGTTGTTTTCCATCCGAAATCTCCTTTTTGCTTGTTTTTGCAGTGCAATTCTCATAGGAAAAGGCACCTCCCGCCCATGTGAGCGCCGAGATGCCTTTCCTTTATTTCCCGCAGGGTGTGGGATTCGAACCCACGTGACTTGACGTCAAACGGTTTTCAAGACCGCCTCGTTATGACCGCTTCGATAACCCTGCGTATTTGTGGGGGGTGATGCCTGTTTCGGAAAAACGTTAGAAAAACCGTTAGAAAGCCTGCATACTGCCGATTCGAACCCGCCGTTTTCTCGGTTTTCCGCCGTTTTTCTCGCTTTTTCGGGGGATTCTGCGGACCGAGGTGCGTTTGAGCCACAAGTTTCGGGGACCGCCTCGTTATGACCGCTTCGATAACCCTGCACGGATCTTATTATACTCCCGCGGGCCGGTCCTGTCAAGGCGTTTC
Organism: uncultured Ruminococcus sp.; assembly: GCA_902782445.1. Taxonomy (GTDB): domain Bacteria; phylum Bacillota; class Clostridia; order Oscillospirales; family CAG-272; genus UMGS1696. The sequence continues at coordinate 53,117 of CACZNC010000006.1, read as the reverse complement.
GGAAAAAACTGCCCGGCGCGTGGATCCGATTCCGACCCTCTCCCCCGATCTCCGGTCCGATCCGAAATCTTTTACAAAATTCTCTGCGTCCCGGGAACTTTTTTCCCTTCCCCGGCGTCTAACCTACAGAAAACGAAACCGACGCCGCTCAATCCTGCAGAGGAGGACCGACATGAACCGCGGAAAAGCTACCTGCGCGATCTTAAAACAGATCCGCCGCGATATCGCCGAGAAGAACGACATCGCCCTCACCATCTCCGAATGCACCTATCAGGGGAACTGCTCCGGCACCTGCCCGAAATGCGAAGCCGAAGTGCGCCTGCTCGAAAAAGCCCTCGCCGAAAAAAAGCGCAGGGGCATTCAGACCGCGGTCGCCGGGATCTCCGCCGGACTGCTCGCCGCAAGCCTCGTCTCCTGCACCCCCGTCGGCGCGGAGGACAATCATCAGGATCCAGGCGGGTCCTTCACCGAACAGATCGAGACCGCCGCCTCCGAGAATACGGAAGGACGGACCGAAATCGAAGCCCAGCCGACCGCCGGCGAAATCGCGATCGAGCCCGGGACCGAGGAGGAGCCAGACGAGAGACTCATAGAAGGCAAACTCGTCGCTCCCGATTTCGAGCCGGAAGAGGAAACCGAGTTCGGAGGCGTCCTTCCCGCCGATCCCGATCCGGAATGGGAATATGAACTGGAAGGCGATGTCCCCCCTCCCGACACCTTCCCGGAGGACGGGGAAGCCTGCGGGGACGAGGAGGAATTTCCGCCCCTCGCCGGGATCATGGCCCCGACGGACTGGGACATCGCCGGTGAGAATGCCGATCCCTCCTCCGCCGACGCCGAAGCCGAAGGAGCAAATCCGTGACCGCGGCGGGGGTGGACGAGGCCGAACGCGGACAGGAGCCGGGCAGGGATGCGGAAAATGAAAATCCGGGGCTCCGCTTCGCCGCCTTCGGGATCTCCCGCCACAGGCTGTTCCGGGACGGGCAGGGCGTGACGACTCTCGTCGGGGGGATCGGCTGTCCCCTCTCCTGCCGCTGGTGCATCAACGCCGTCTGCCGGGACCCGGCGTACAAACCGAAGATCTTCACCGCGGCGGAGCTCTATGAGAGGCTGAAAATCGACGACCTCTATTTCGAGGCGACGAACGGGGGCGTGACCTTCGGCGGCGGGGAACCGCTCTTGCAGGCCGCGTTCATCCGGGAATTCATCGGATTTGTCCGCTCCCTCGGGAAAAGCTGGCGGTTTGCCGTCGAGACCTCCCTTGCCGTGCCGGAGGAAAATCTCTCGTTCCTGCTCGGAGAGGACGAAAACGGCGGGCCCCTCGTGTCCGAATGGATCGTCGACGTGAAGGACACGGATCCAGCGGTCTACGAGGCATATACAGGACTCCCCCCGGACCGGATGCGGAAAAACCTCGGACGGCTTGCCGCGCTCTGCCCTTCCCGCGCCGTCGTCCGCGTCCCCCTCATCCCCGGTTACAACACCCCCGAAGCCTGCGTCCGCTCGGAAAAGACGCTCCGAGACATGGGATTCGAAAACATCGACCGATTCGACTATGTCCTGCCGAAAGGGAAATGAATATGATTCCGAAAGCTCTCTCCATGAAGCTCGTTCCGCTTCTGCTCGTCCTTTGGCTCCCGTTTTCCGGCTGCGCGCAATCGGAAGGACCCGGAGAGCCGACCCCCGCCGCCGGCCAGGTCGAAGCCGAACCGGAACAGGCGGCCCCGGAAGAAGATCCCGGCGGGGAAGGATTTGAACTGCGGATCCCGGAAGGAGCGGAAGAGATCAGCCGGTCCTCCTTCCCCGATCCGGATACGGGCTCCTCTCTCGACGAGGTTGTCTTCCTGTACGGCGGAGACACCTTCACCTTCCGTTCGGAGATCACCGGAAGACTCGAAAACATCTCTCCCTTCCCAGACGACTATGTGCGGGGCGAACACGACGACCTCATCCCTCCCGAAACACCCCGGTGCATCTGTAACCGGGCGGAGGGCAGCGGCGTTCTGCTCTGGCTCTCCGGGGACCGGATGTTCTCCCTCTCCGTGACGGAGGGAGCGGACAGCGAAAAGCTCACCTCCCTGCGGCTCCTTTTGACTGAGAGTCCGGAACCCTGAATTTCATAAAACTGACCTCCGAGGTTTGGCCCCGACGGTCGTTTTTTCATTCTCCCGGCCCTTTCAGAACGGGTCCATCAGGACGGGGAGGCGGCGTTGAACAGTTCCGGTTCCTCCGTCCATTCGATGAAGGGGTTCCCTTCCCCGTCGAACTGAATTTCCAGCGCGACGTAGGTGGATTCGAAATACTTCGGTTCCCCGCCCATCCAGCGGTCGCCGACGTACCAGTACCGGTCCCCCTGCCGCCGAACGAACGCGCTCTGGGACCGGAAGGTGGTCGAATCCCCGAAATCCCGGAGCAGTCCCCAGCGGCCCGTGACGGAATCCGCCGAACACCACTTGCCCTGATTCGGAGCCCAGCCCGTGCAGTAGGAGGAGATCATATAGGTCCGCCCGTTTCGCTCGAAGAGGGCCGGGGCCTCGCGGAATTCGTGGCAGTACAGGGATTTCACCCATTCGTCCGCGTTGAGATAGTCCTCCGTCAGCCGGTAGACGTGCAGATCCGCGTTGTCCCGGGAGGCGGAGACGAAATAGGCGTCCCCCGCGGAATCGAGGTGGAGGGTGCAGTCCCGGGACATTTGGCCGAAGGGGTTGAAGGATCCGTGATAGACGAAATCCCGGTCCGGGAAGTCCGACGAGGCGACGCAGGCCCGGGCTTCCCGATAGTCCTCCCCGTTCTCGTAGTGGGCCCAGAGGACGAATTTCCCGGTCTTTTCGTTGTAGAGGACCTTCGGCCGCTCGATGTTGACCTTGCGCCGCTTTCCGTCCCTCTCCCAGGAGAGCTTCGGATCGAACCGGGCAGAGGTCGCTTCATAGGGCGTGTCCGTCGTCAGGATGTGCCCCCGGAATTCCCAGTTTCGGAGATCGTTCTCCGAGGCGCGGTAGACGGAGACGTAGTTTTCCCCCCGTCTGTCCTCGCCGTACCAGTAGGTATATCCCCCGAAGTTCAGCATCCATCCGCCGTGGGCGTGGATCGGATTGCCGTTTGTGTCGGGAAATGGCTGACCGTTTTTCATGATTCATTTTCTCCTGCAATTGGATTTTTTGAACCGGACTGATATTATCAACTTCTCTGGAGCCTTTTTATTTCAGCTTCAATTTTCTCAATTTCGTTATAAATGGCCGCCTTTTCCGAGTAGTCCAAATCATTTTGCCTGAACTTCTGGACAAGTTCACGCTGTTTCTTTTTTAACGATTCAACACGCAATTCGTCATTATTGTATGATGATTTGTAAAGTACATCCGCCATCGCAGTTGTGTTATCTGCTATTACAGAGAGATTATCAATCAGGTCCGCCAAAACCATCCATAATACAGTTGCAAAAAAGCCTCCCACAATGATAGCCAACACCGTAAGAATGGCCGGAAAAAGCGAAACACTAACCGCTTCCCCTCCATGTTGTGAGGGAGCCGGACTATTGATTACCAGCGCATAGATACCATATCCGATTGCCGATACAATAGTCGCAGCCCAAGTCAAAGGAATTATGACTTTCCTGATTGATTTTGCGCTTTCATTCATTCACATTTCCCTCCTCAGAAGAAGATCGCCGGAATTTCTTCCGCTTTTCTCGCGTCGGCAGGCTTTTTGCCCTCGGCGATGTCGTAGATCTCCCGGTGGGTCTCGATGATCCCGGCCTCGAAGTCCTCGTAGGGCCTCTGGGTCACGTCCACCACGCCGATCTGGTAGTTCTCCCCGTCGAAGCGGCCGAGATACGCCTGATCGTTGAGGGTGAAATAGTGGGCGCCGAGACACATGGGATGGGCGGCAGCTTTCTGCATGTAGTACCGGTAGGCCGCGCCCCGCTCCGCCTGGGAGGTGACCCCGCGGATGCCCGTCGCGTCGAGTCCCCGGTCCAGCGCGCCGAAGTGGAATTCCCCGATCATCACCGGCTTGCCGACGAGGGAGGAGAAATTCTCGATGCTCTCCGTCGGGTCCATGGAATAGCAGTTGAAGCTGAACACATCCGTGAACTCCGATCCCGCCGCCAGTTCCTTCGAGGAGAGCCACGCGTAGCGGATGCCGAGGTTGAGGTGGTTCGGGTCGAAGGCGCGGATGGCCTCGGAGGGGATGCGGATGTACGCCCGGATCATCTCCTCGGAGAAGAGGTTCAAGACCCGCAGTCCCTCTTTCGTGAATCTCCTCGCGCGCACGGGCCGGTCCATGTCCTCGAAGCAGGTGTAGTCCGATCCCCAGGCGGTATTGAGTTCGTCGATGGAGGCGTACCGCTCCCGCATGAATTCGATGAGGGCCCGGCGGGAATAACTGCTTTCTTCGCATTCCAGCGCGAAGGCCGCGATATTCAGCCCGTTGACGAAGGCCCACTGGGGTTCGTTGCCGAGGAAATAGCCGATGAGAGAGGCGTCGTCCCTGTGGGGAAGGATCTGCTTCGCCCAGCCCGCGGCGTTTTCGGTGAACTCCGGCGCGAAGACGTCCGGAAAATCGCGGAAGATGTAGGTCCCGGTCTTCGGATAGCCGTGCATGATGACGACATGGGGGATGGACCGCTCTCTCGCGAACTCCACGTCCGACCAGCAGGCGACGGTATTGAAGCCCCATTTCACCATCCGGCGGGCGGTCATTTCGCGCCATTTCTCATTGTAGTCCGCCCCGAAGACCCGCCAGAGATTGTGCCGGTGCCAGGAGAAGAACTCCCCGTGCACCCATCCGGCGGAATCGGGGTCGATCTCCCCGGCGAGGCAGCGGATCCCTTCGAGGTTGGCGTCCCCGTCGATGTTCACGCAGTCGAGGCCGGTGGAGAAGAAGGCATACCCGTCGGGATCGGCCAGAAGATACCGCCCGTTCCACTTTTCGAGGGTGAAGAAGCCGTTCCCTTCCGTCAGCCGGAGGGAGAGATCCCCGCCCCACCGGCTCCGTCCGTCGTCTCCCCGATCAGGAGCGGGATCGGAGAGGACTTTTTTCATCCGGGCCTCCATTTCGGCATAGGTCTTGGTCTTCCCCGGCCAGTCGGCGATGGCTTTCTGCCCGAATTCGTCCACGAGGGTCCTCGTTTCCACCGGGAAGTCCGGCTCTCCCTCGTAAACGCATACGGAGTCGATGCGGAAGGTCACATCCTCGGGGGCCCTCTCGGACTTCACGACGAAGCGCACCGCCTCCCGGTAGTCGATGGGAGCCCCCTGGGTCACGGATTTCAGCTTGCCGGGGGTGCGGCGGAGGAAGAGGTTCTTCCCCTGGGTGACTTCGGCGACGGGCAGGGCGATGCGGGTGCGGATCCCGGGCAGGACTCCCATCTTCACGCCGCAGGACCTTCCGTCCGCCGTCTCGAAGAACCAGGAGAACACGGCGGCTCTGGTCCCGAGGCAGGTGACGTCCATCCCGAGCCAGCGGCCTTCTCCGAGGGGGTAAATGTCGAGCGCGCCGTCGTGCATTTCGGCAGAGAGTCTTCCCTCCCCCTTCGGAAAGGTGAAAACGAAGGCGCCGCACGCCGGGAGGACCTGACGGACAGTCACGCCCTCCGGGTTCAGATCGCTTACGGGAAAGGAATTGAAATCGACCATCGTTCATACTCCTTTTCTTTTTTCAGCCGTAAAATCTGCGGATCCCGCTCCGGGGGACTGTGTCACAGTCCGGTTCGGCTCAGATCTCGATCAGCTCTTTTGGGCAGTTGGTCAGATCCCTGCTTCCGCCCGGGGTGACGAGCACCATGTCCTCGATCCGGCAGCCGTATTTGCCCTCGATGTAAATGCCGGGCTCCACCGTGACGATCTCGCCGGGATGCAGGACCGCGTCGCCCATCCGTCCGTTGAGGTTCGGGCTCTCGTGGATCTCCAATCCGACACCGTGGCCGAGTCCGTGGCTGAACAGGCCCGCATACCCCGCGCCGTCGATGATCTCCCGGGCGATTCTGTCCATGTCGGCGTTCTTCGCCCCGTCCGTCACGGCTTCGATGGCGGCGACCTGCGCTCTCAGAACGGTGTTGTAGAGCTTCTTCATCTCTTCGTCGGCCTTCCCGATCACCACGGTCCGGGTCATGTCGGAGTGGTATCCCTTCACCAGCGCGCCGTAGTCCATCGTGAGGAAGCCCTTTTCCAGCTTCACCGGACGCGGGACGCCGTGGGGACGGGAGCTCGCGGAGCCGGAGACCGCGATGGTGTCGAAGGAGGGCTTTTCGCTCCCGTGCCGCTTCATGAAGTATTCGAGCTCCGCGGCGACTTCGGTCTCGGTCATGTCGTAGGTGATGGTTTTGACGATGTGGTCGAAAGCGGCCTCCGCGATCCTCTGGGCGGCCTCGATGTTCTCGACCTCGTCGTCGGTCTTGACCGTGCGCAGATCGGTGAAGAGGCCCCCCACCGGCGCGAATTCGACCTTGCAGTTTTTGAGGGCGTTTTCAAGGCTTGCGAAGGAGGAGCAGGTCAGCCGTCTGTCCTCGTAGCCGATGGTCTTCAGGCCGTATTCCGACGCGATCTCCTCGAAGGAGGGCTTGCCGGGGAGGCAGACTTCACAGAGGGAGGTGACCTCAGCCTTCGCCGCCTCGTAATACCGCATATCGGCCCAGACCCACGCTTTTTCGAGGGTGACGAAGGCCCAGCCGTCCGGGTTGTCGAAATCGGTCATATAGAGGTGGTTTTCGGGGGAGTTGATATAGATGGCGTCGAGCCCCAGCTCCTTCATTTTCGCTCTCAGTTTCGCGTAGCGGAGTTCCATTTTGTTCATGTCAGAGTACCTTTCCTGTTGTCGGTTTATTTGTTTTTGTCTGCGTTTTTGATTTTCACGACCGTCGTGAAGGCGAGGACGGGAAGCATCAGAAGAGCGGTCCCGCCCAAAATCCGCACGAGGACGTCGCCGAGCTCGATCCCGAATATGCTTCCGGCGGCGAGCACGAGCGCCGAGATCCCGATGAGGATCAGGCTGAGCCCCCAGAGGAGATCGACCGTTTTCGGATTCATTTCCACACCTCCCATCCGCGGCTCTTCCGGTCCGGTCCCGGGTTGAGGCGGAGGTATTTTTTTATGTATGGCCGCTCGATCCGCCGCTTTACCCGCCAGAAGAGGGAGGTCCGGTCCTTGATGGGCGGCACGATCACCGTGTACAGGCCCGCGCGTTTTCCGGCGGCGGCGTCCGTCAGAAGCTGGTCCCCGAGGAGCATGGATTCCTCCCGCCGGGCTCCGGCTTCCCGCATGGCGCGGCGGAGGCTTTTCGTAAAAGGCTTGGCCGATTTCCAGTAGGTCGGTCTCGCGCTGTCAGGCCGGGCGGAGTTGAATCCTTCGACCCGGGCGCGGTCGTTGTTCGAGACGAAGATCACCGAAATCCCGGCCTCTTCCATCCGGCGGAGCCAGTCCGAGACTGCCCCGGGCGGCAGGGGATCGTCGTAGGTGGCGAGGGTGTTGTCGATGTCGGAGAAAACCCAGCGGATCCCCCGCGCTCCGAGTTCCTCCGGGGTGATGTCCCGGAAGCTGTCGCGCATGTCGTCCGGCGTGAGGAATTTTTCGAAGATCATGCGTCCCTCTCCCTCTCCGCGTCCCGCCTGCGGATGGCCACGATCCGGTCCGCCGTGGTGGGATGGTCGTATTCCAGCCTGACAATCAGGGGATGGGGATTGAGGTCGCTGAAATTGTCCCGGGAGAGCTTTTTCAGGGCGGAGACGAGGGCCTCGCCGTACCCGGATTCCACGGCTTCCCCGTCCGCCCGGTATTCGTACCGTCTCGCCATCGCGGCCCGGGGGATCGTCAGCACCGTGATGATCGGGTTCAGAACGACGGATTCCAGCAGGATCACGCCGAAGGCCGGGTTCATGGCGGAAAATCCGTACTCCGCCGAGATCCCGGGATTCAGGGCGAACCACGCGGCCGCCGCCGTCACGACCGCCATGAGCAGAACGGTATAAAACGTGTTTTTCATGGTATCGCGCCGTTTGTAATGCCCGAGTTCATGGGCGAAGACCGCCGCGATCTCATCCTCGGAATAGCCGTTCACGAGGTTGTCGTAGAGCACGATCTTCTTGAATTTCCCGAGGCCGGAGCAGAAGGCGTTGACCTTGGTGGTGCGGCGGGAGGCGTCCATCACGTAGATGTTCTCGAGCCGGTATCCCGCCCGGGAGAAGAGTTCGGTGAGGGTCTCCCTGAGCGTCCCCTCCTCCAGCGGCGTGAATTTGTTGTAGAGCCGCATGAAGAAGGTGGAGAGCATGGAAAAGACGACGACGAAGACCGAAAGCCCGGCGAAGAGGACGAAAAATCCCCGGGCCCCGAAGCGTTCCCAGACCTTCGAGAGGAAGAGGCAGAGGAGGCAGGTGAGCCCGGCGTTCACGAGAAAACCGGTGATCTCGTCGCGGACGAAGATCCCCTTCGAGGTCCGGCTGAACCCGTATTTCGCCTCGATCCGCATTTCCCGGATCCAGTCGAAGGGCAGGCTGAGGACGGAGGTGAAGGTGACGAACAAAAGGATCAGAAGCATGTCCTTCGCTCCCTCCCCGCCCGGCAGACGGTCCCGGACCGCCGCGAAGACATTCGTCGCGAACAGGGCGGTGAGGATCAGGGCGTCAAAGACCTTTTCGATGAGCCCGAGGCGTCTTTTCTCGGCGGAATAGTCGAGCCAGCGGGCATAGTCGTCCGCGTCGTAGAGATCGCGCACGGCTTCCGGCAGGGGGAGTCCCCTTCTCGAGGCCGCGAGGATCCGCAGAATCACGTCGTAGGCGAGATCCAGCGCGATGAGGATGAGAAACAGGGTACGGCAGTTCATGGTGAAAAATCTCCGGGGAGGAATTGATGGCCGGGAAAACGGGGACGCGCGAAAATCAGACTTCCGCGGTGGCTTTGCGGCGGTAGCGGATCAGGACGGCGGCGAAAAGGATCGTCGACAGTCCAGCGGGCGCGGCGGCGGGGGCAAAGACGGCCGAGAAGAGGCAGATCACGCCCTCGGCGATGAGGAAGAACACGGTGAATCCGGGGATCTTCTTCCCGAGGACGCCGTAGACGTCGCGTTTGGCCGCCGACATGGCCCGGAAGGTCAGCACGCAGCGCAGCAGGGCCAGGGCGATCAGAACGAAGCAGGCGAGGAAGGCGGCGAATCCGGCTCTCTGCATCCGGGCGGCTCCGTTCCTCAGTCCCTCGGCGAGGCAGGTGAAACCGAAGGCCAGCGCGGAGACGGTCAGGAAGAGGAATCCGAGGATCTCGGCGGTCTGGATCACGGTGAGGCATCCGCGGACGTTTCCGGTGGCCCGTCCCCCGCTCTTTCCGAGGCCCTTCCGGGATCGGGCATAGGCAGCGAGCAGCCCGGCAAAAGCAATGAGATCCGGCAGGACGGCGAGGAAAACCCCGGCGTAATAGGCGATCTTCACGCCGGTCAGGTTCAGCCCGAGCCCCGAGAGGACGGAGGTGAGATCCCCGATCCCGGTGATCAGAGTCAGAAGGCTCCCGAGCTCCGCGTAGATCTTCGATCCGCCGGCTCCGAGGGCCGATGCGAATCTCTGGACCGTTCCGAGGGCGTTCACCGTTCCCGAGAGGATCGCGTCCGGCCACAGGATCCTTGCGGCGGCGGCCAGAGCGAAGACCAGAGCGGCGATCAGAAACAGCCCGGACCGGCCCGTCTCTCTGAGAGGATCCCGCACCACCGAAACCGCGGCGGGACGGGACAGCGGGGCATAGTACGCCGCTCCCCGACCGGTCTGCCAGCCGTCCCCCCTGCCGTTCCGCTTCGGACCTCCGCCGTCCCCGTAGGCGCGGGAAAGGGAACTCTCCCGTCGGCGCGGTTCGTCGTTCGGGCGGGAGGGTCTGGAATTCCGGGGAGGCTGTGCGGTCCGGCGTGTCCGCGCGTCGTAAACGGGGGGAGCGTCGGGAGCGGGCGCTGCCGGGCGGGAATTCACGCCGGGGTTCGGATTCCGGGTCCGGCGGGCGGCTTCCCCGATCCACGCGGTCCTGCCCTCGTCCTCCGCTCTCTGGGCTTCGAGGAGTTTGAGGGCCTCTTCGCGGATGATGGCGTCGGCGTCCGGCACGGCGTTCTTCTTCGGATCGGGGGAATGCAGCGGGGTTTGGCATTTCGGACAGACCGCCGCCCCCTTTCGGACCGATCTGCCGCAGTTCGGGCATTTCATCTTTGTCTCCTTATCCCTCCGATGGGAAAAAGCGAGGGGGAAACAGGGACATGCAATCGCACCTCCTGTCCCCCCCGGGCGGAGCTTTGTCTGGAAAAACCGTTCGGACAGCGGGGATGTCCCGTTCTCCGCGGGTCAATCTCAGCCGATCACTTCGATGGCGTTGTTCTCGTCGCCCTTATAGGCGTTCTCGAGCAGTTCGGTGAGGGCGATGGCGTCGTCGATCCCGAGTCCTTCCGGGGATCCGGTCCCGTTCGCCACGGCGTCGAGGAACTGATAGAGCGGCGCGGGCTTGCCCTCGGGCAGATTCGGCTTGAAGGCACCGCGGTGGATGGCGGAATACTTCGCGCTCTGGAAGGTCACGTCCTCGCCGTGGGCAATGAGGGATCCCTCCGTGCCGTAGATCTCGAGGGTCTGGGGAGAACCGGAGGAGATGAATCCGGTTTCCGCGACGCCGAGAGCGCCGTCCGCAAATTCCGCGATGGCGACCGCGTTTTCGTCGACGGGCTTGCCGTAAGGCGCGGTGAACATGCCGGTGACTCTCTTCGGCTTGCCGAGGAAGTAGGCGAGGAGGTACATCGGATGGCATCCGAGGTCCATCATGGCTCCGCCGGCCGCCGCGCCCTTGTCGAACCAGTAGTCCGGGAGCCAGTTGCCGGAAACGCCGTTGTGCGCGTCGCGGGTCCGCACGAGGGTGATCTTGCCGAACGCGCCTTCCGCGATCATCTTCTTGGCGAAGAGCACGCAGGGACGGCCTCTCTGGGGATAGCTGATGACGAAGGTGACGCCGGATTCCTCCACGGCCTTCTTGACGTCGAGGCATTCGGCCACGGTGGGCGCGAGGGCTTTTTCGGTGAAGATGTGTTTCCCGGCCTTCGCGGCTTTGACGAGGATGTCGCGGTGAGCGGTCGTCGGGGCGTCGCAGACCACGGCGTCGATGTCCTTCCGGGCGAGAAGAGCGTCGAGATCCGGGATGAACTCCGCGCCGAGCTCTTTGGCCCACGCCTCGCCCCGCGCCTTGTCGTCGTCCCAGACCGCGGCGATCTCCGCCTTGCCGCTGCCCTTGACCATGCCCGCATATCCGCCCGCATGGACGTGCCACTTCGATAACATTGCGACTCTGACCATAGTTTTTTCCTCCGGAAAATGTATAGATATTGTATAGTGCCCGCACTATGAGGTTTGAAAGACTCCGCCTTTCGAAATCAGCCGTGACGGACATCCCTGTCCGTCGGCGGAGAAGGATTTGTTCATCCCTTCTCGAAGGGAAATAAGGAATGAAACGCTCCGCGTTTCAGATTTTATGTCCCTGCGCGGGACGGGCGGCAGGGGGAACATCTCAGGCCGAAGTCCCCCCTGCGGGTCCTTGGCCGTATGGCATAAACTTACAGCTCGTCTCGGAATCGAAATTCGAATCTGCATCCCACGGTCCTCGCGCGGTCTTTGTTCGTGCAGCTGAAACATGCGCAGACAAGTCTGCGGCCTTCGGCAGAGATTCAGGCGCGCATTGGGCACAGGGACGCGCAGACGGGATCCTAAAACTGTTTTTCTGTCCTCGCGCACATGCTCAGATTCAGACAGACGTGCAGACAGAACCGAGCGATCAAAAATCTGTTTGGGCGAAACATAGAGTTTTGGGAAATAGTTCGGAAGTTTCACGTGAAACAAGGAACCCTAATTCCTCATTCACTCCTAACTCCTCACTCCTAACTCGTCCTCTACTAGCCACTAGCCACTTACGACTAACAACTACTCTCCCGTCCAGGCTTCGATGAAGTCCGCGAGGGGCTTCGGGTTTTCGAGGCCGTGGGGATGGTGGCCGCATCCGGGTTTTCCGGCGCAGAGGAGGGGCAGGCCGCGCTCCCGGTAGAGGCGTTCAAGGGCGATCCCGTTCTCCCGGTAGGGGACCGTGACGTCGGAATCCCCGTAGACGAGGGCGACCGGGATCCGGTGTTCGGCGAGGATCCCGAGCTTATCGAGGGGATGCCCCCGCCAGACGAGCAGTTCCGAAATGTCCCGGAATCCGATGGCGTCCCGGATCTCCCGCCAGCCCGCGTCTCCCTCGCCCAGCGGCTCCCCGACCCCGAATCCCATCGGGCAGGAGAGCAGGTTGACGACCGGCGCGTCGAGGTAGAGGACGGAGACGAGATCCGGGTATTTCGCGGCGAAATTGATCGCGCAGAGCCCGCCGCAGCTCATGCCGACGCAGGCAAAGCGGTTTTCGAGTCCGAATTCCCGGGAGACGAAGGGGCAGAACCGGGCTTTTGCGTCGGAATCCGCGTCCGTGCCCCAGCGGTTGACATTGCGGAGATACGCGAGGCACCACCCGCGGGAGAGCAGTTCGAGCTCGAGATTCGGGAAGGCCCCGAAATACTCGGTCTTGACCATCCACCGGCCGTTTTTCGCCCCGTCCTTCCCCTTCGGGAACACGATCAGCGCGTCCCGGTCCTCGAAACGGAAATCGAGCCGTTCGTAATCGTAAAATCTTGAAACCGCACCTTCCATAAAACACCCCGCAAAAACCGCGCTGTTCTTTGTACAGTATAGCAGTTTTGCGGGGTGAAGTCAAGGGCGGGGGGAAAATAAAGTATGGAGAAAAATACAGGGGAGGGGAAGTTGTCAGCGGCTGGCGGTCAGAAGCAGGCAGAACGAGGTGCGGCAAGGAGGAATCAGGAGTCGGGGGGCGTTTGTCGGCAGGAGAAGAGCCCCCGTCAGTCTTCTTTTGCGGCCTCGAGGATGACTGCGGCGGCCTTTTCGAGAAGCGCGTCGGGGATATTCAGGGCGGGGAGCAGGCGGACGCGGTCCTTGGCGGTGAGGCAGAGGACGCCCCGCTCCATGCACTTCGCGACGACTTCGGACGCGGGCTTTGCGGTCTTGATCCCGATCATCAGGCCCATGCCGGAGACGGATTCGATGCCCTCCCCTCCGCCGATGGTGTCGAAGAGGTATTTGCTCTTGCGGCGGACTTCGGAGAGGAGATTGTCGTCGATGCGGTCGAGGATGCTCAGGGCCGCGGCGCAGCAGACGGGATTGCCGCCGAAGGTGGATCCGTGGTCGCCGAAGCCCAGCACGTTTTCCGCCTTTTCCCCGATCAGGCAGGCGCCGAGGGGAAGTCCGCCCGCCAGTCCCTTCGCGGTGGAGACCACGTCGGGCATGACGCCGAAGTTCATATAGGCGTAAAGCTGTCCGGTGCGGCCGTTGCCGGTCTGGACCTCGTCTACCATGAAGAGGATGTCGTTTTCGTTCAGGTACTCCGCGGCGCCTTTGACGTAATCCCCGTCCAGCGGAACGACGCCGCCCTCGCCCTGCACGCATTCGACGAGGACTCCGGCGACCTTTTCGCGTTCGCAGACCTCTTTCAGCTCGTCGAGATCCCCGGCGGTGACGTGGACGAATCCGGGGGTCAGGGGGCCGAAGAGCTCGTGGTAGTGGTCCTGTCCCGTGGCGGCGAGGGTGGTGAGGGTGCGGCCGTGGAAGCTGTTTCTGAGGGTCACGATAGTGGAAAACTCCGGTCCCTTCTTCTCCGCGGCGTATTTACGGGCGACCTTGATCGCGCATTCGTTGGCCTCCGCGCCGGAGTTGCCGAAGAAGACCTTCTTCATGCCGGTCCTCAGGCAGAGCTGTTCGGCCAGCTTCGCGCAGGGCTCGGTGTAATAGAGATTGGAGGTGTGCTGCACCTTCGCGGCCTGATCCGCCACCGCCTTTGCCCAGACGGGGTCCGCGATCCCGAAGGAGGTGACCGCGATGCCGGATCCCATGTCGATGTACTCCCGGCCGTCTGCTGCCTTCACGAGGGAGCCCTTTCCCTCGACGATCTCCACGGGGAAGCGTTTGTAGGTCCCCGCGACATACTGCCGGTCCAGTTCCCGGATGCTCATTTTACAGTCTCCGTTCGTCAGATTGTTCATTCCGCGCCTCCCGTGACCATCGTGCCCGCGCCTTCGTCGGTGAGGAGCTCCGTGAGGATGGCGTGGGGGACTCTGCCGTCCATGATGATGACCTTGTTCACGCCCCGCCGGATGGCTTCGACGCAGCACTCGACCTTCGGGATCATGCCGCCGGACACGATGCCCTCAGCGCGCAGATTCGCCGCCTCCTCCACCGTGACCTCGGGGATGAGGGTCGCGGGATCGTCCTTGTCCCGCAGGATCCCCGGGGTGTCCGTCATGAGGATCATGCGTTCCGCGCCGAGAGCTCCCGCGATCCTTGCCGCCGCTGTGTCGCCGTTGATGTTGTAGGTATTCCCTTCCGCGTCGCATCCGAGGGTGGAGACGACGGGGATATAGCCTTTGTCCAAGAGATCCCGCACCGGGTCGGTGTTGACTTCGGTGATCTCGCCGACGTAGCCGAGCCGCGGATCCTTGACCTTCGCTTCGATGAGCCGCCCGTCCATGCCGGAGATCCCCACCGCCCGGCCGCCGTTCATCTGGAGCAGGTTGACGAGGGTCTTCCCGACCTTTCCGGCGAGCACCATCTGGGCGATATCCGCGGTCTCCCGGTCCGTGACGCGGAGGCCGTCGACGAATTCAGGCTTCTTGCCGAGCTTTTCCATGAGTTCGCTGATCTCGGGGCCTCCCCCGTGGACCAGCACGACCTTGACGCCGATCAGCCAGAGCAGGACGATATCCTCCATGACCTGCTGCTTCAGCCTCGCGTTCACCATGGCGTTCCCGCCGTATTTGACGACGACGGTCTTGCCGTTATACTGCCGGATATAGGGGAGCGCCTCCGTCAGCACCTGAGCGCGCTCGACCCCGGAAATCGGATTCATGTTAATGGACGTCCTTTCTGCCTGTATGCGGTTCTCTCTGTCGGTTCGGATGATGATCAGGTCCTGTAATCCCCGTTGATCTTGACGTAGTCATAGGTGAGATCGCATCCCCACGCGGCGGCCTCTCCCTCTCCGTCTCCGAGCGAGACCTGAATGAGGATCTCGTCCTCCGAGAGGATCTTCTTCGCCAGCTCTTCGGAGAACTCCACCCCCGCGCCGTTTTCGCAGACCCGGATGCTCCCGGCCCTGCTCGCGAAGGAGACTCCGATCTTTTCGGGATCCGCGTCCGCGCCGCTGTATCCGATGGCGCAGAGCACACGGCCCCAGTTGGCGTCCGCGCCGAACATGGCGGCTTTGAGGAGGGACGACGTGATGACCCCCTTCGCGGCGATCTTGGCGTTCTTGACGTCCTTCGCTCCGGTGACGCGGCATTCGAGGAGCTTCGTCGCGCCTTCCCCGTCCCCGGCGATCATGCGGCAGAGGGTTTTCGTGACCTCGGCGAGGGCGGCCCGGAAGGTATCGAAGTCCTCCCCTTCCCCGTCGACGGTCTCGTTGCCCGCCGCGCCGTTCGCGAGGACCGTGACCATGTCGTTGGTGGAGGTGTCGCCGTCCACGCTGACCATGTTGAAGGAGTCCTTCACATCCGCTTTTAGAGCTTTGTCGAGCATGGCGGGAGCCACGGCGGCGTCGGTGGTGATGAAGACCAGCATGGTGGCGAGGTTCGGGTGGATCATGCCGCTGCCCTTCGCGATCCCGCCCATCCGGCAGATCTTCCCGCCGAGCTCGAATTCCACGGCGACTTCCTTTTTGACGGTGTCCGTGGTCATGATGCCCTCCGCGGCGTCGTCGCATCCGTCGGGGCTGAGCGCTTTCACCAGCTCCGGGATCCCGGCGGCGATGGGGGCGATATCGAGGGGCTGTCCGATCACGCCGGTGGAGGCCACGACGACGTCCTCCGGTCCGATCCCCAGTTCCTTCGCCAGCAGTTCGCAGGTCTTCTCGGCGACCTCGACTCCGTCGGCGTTGCAGGTATTGGCGTTGCCGCTGTTGCAGATCACGGCCCGGGCGTACCCGTCGGCGATATGGGCCTTCGTGACGGCGAGGGGCGCGCCTTTCACCAGATTGGAGGTATACACCGCCGCGGCGGACGCCGGTTTTTCGCTGAGGATGAGGGAGAGGTCCCGTTTCGTCCGGTTCCTGCGGATTCCGCAGTGGACCCCCGACGCCGTAAATCCCTTCGCCGCGCAGACGCCGCCCGTAATTTTCTTTATTTCCATTGTCATAAACTCCTTCCCTGCCGGCTCAGAGATTCAGTCCGGCGTATTCCTCAAATCCGAGGAGCAGATTCATATTCTGGACCGCCGCCCCCGACGCCCCCTTGCCGAGGTTGTCGAAACGGGCGGTGAGGAGGATCCTTTCGCCGTTCCCCGCGACGGTGATCTCCATCGAGTCCCGTCCGGCGAAGGCTCCGGCCGAGAGGAAGCCCCCCTCTTTTTCGCCCGCCGATCCCGAAAACCGCACGGCTCCGCCCTCTCCGTAATACGAGCGGTAGATCTCGGCGATCCCTTCCGCGTCCGTTCCGATCTCTTCGGCGAAGAGGGGGAGGATGACCTCCATCCCGGCGTAGAACGGCGCGACGATGGGGCAGAAGATCGGCTCCCGGTCCAGCCGGCACACCGCCTTCATCTCCGGCAGGTGCTTGTGGGTCTGGGAGAGGCCGTACATCCGGGGCGCGTCGAGGAGGGGATCCCGTCCCGCCGCCTCGTACTCCGCGATCATCTTCTTCCCGCCGCCGGAATAGCCGGTGAAGGAGGTGACGGTCAGCCGCGCGTCCGCCGGGAGGACACCAGCGTCTCTCAGAGGGGCGGCGAGGGCGATGAATCCGCTGGCGTGGCATCCGGGGTTGGCGATGCGCTTCGAGGCCCGGATCTTCTCCCTCTGGCCCGCGAGCTCCGGGAAGCCGTAGGTCCAGCCTTCGGCAGTCCGGTGGGCCGTGGAGGTGTCGATCACCGCGGTATGGGTGTTCGCCGGGTCGATCAGTCCCACAGCCTCGACGGCAGCCGCGTCGGGGAGACAGAGGATGGCGGCGTCCGCCCGGTTCAGAGCCTCCGCCCGTGCCGCGGGATCCTTTCGAAACTCCTCGGGCAGGGTGATGAGATCGAGATCCCGCCGTCCCGCCAGCCTTTCCCGGATCGCGAGGCCGGTGGTGCCCGCCGCGCCGTCGATGAAGACTTTCGCCATATCCGCTCCCTCCCGTTCGGTATACTTTTTCAGAGTGTATGCATAATTATACGCGTTTTCCCCCTCCCTGTCAAGTGGTTTCGGGAAACAAAACCCCCGGCGGATGAAAATCGTGAATCTTCACAGCGGAGGGGAGAACGGAGAGGGCGAAACTGGACAGAAGCACCGAGGGGCCGCCTTGACATACGCTCCCCCGGCGTGCTATAATGAAGAAAAAAGCGGAAACCGGAGGGAATACGGCATGGGGATCGCGGAGGAAAAGCGCGTACTGCGGGCGTCGGTCCGGCGAAGACTGGAAGCCGTGACGGCGGAGGAAGCCGCGAGATCCGGGGCAGAGATCGGGGAGAAGATCCTCTCCTCGGCGCTCTGGAAAAACGCCCGGTCGGTCTTTCTCTACGTCAGCATGGGGAAGGAGCCGGATACCCGCCGTCTGATCGGATCCGCGCTTTCGGAGGGCAAGGCAGTGTACGTCCCGAAATGCCTCCGGACGGAAGACGGAACCCCGGCGATGCTTGCCGTGCGGATCCGCTCCCTCGCCGATCTCGTCCCGGGACTGTTCTCGATCCCGGAACCGGCTTTCGATCCGGCAAATCCCCCGGAGACGGCGGAACCCTGTGCAATCGACCTCGCCCTCGTCCCCTGCGTCACCGTCACGCGGAAGGGAGAACGGCTCGGCCATGGCGGGGGATATTACGACCGGTTTCTCGCGGCCGGCAGAAAGCCCGTGACTCTCTGCCTCTGTTTTGAAGCCCTGCTCTCGGATTCGGTCCCGACGGAACCCCACGACGTCCCGGCGGACTATCTGGCGACGGAGGAGGGGATCTTCTCCTGCAAAACCGGCTCCCGCGTCTGAACGGGGGCTTTTTTCTTTTCCGGGTTCTTCCGGAAATTATTTAGATATTTATCTAAAAACTCTTGACAAAAAGTATTTAGACGGTTATAATAATACTGTCAGGAGGTGATTCCATGAGCGATCACAATTTCACACCCGAAGACCGGGCGGCCTACCCCGTCACCTGCGCGGCCCGGGATGTCCTGTGCGGCATCGCGGAGCGGTACGTCGGCGAATATGAATCGGCTCTGAGATCCGCGCCGAAGGAGAAGAAGCTCGAAAAGCGCGCGCTGTCCATTCAGCTGAATATGGCGAAGCTCGCGCGGACGTTCGTCTGCTTCAACTACAACCGCGTTCCGATGAAAGAACAGAGCCATGCCCGGAAGAACATGCTGCGGCGGTTCGGCATTCCGGAACCCGACGGGCCGGAATACGCCGCGCTGACGGAGGACGAAAAGAGCGCGTGGGCACAGTTCGCAGGATCGACCGCATTCCTCCATCAGGCGTTCATCGACCAGCATCTCGCAAAGCTGCGCGCCGGGGTCGATTCCGGGAACGCGGAGCAGGTCTTCGAGAGCCGGATCGTACTCGGAACGCTGTACGCCGTCCTCAGAGAATGGCTCGCATGGTGGAGGGAGAACGGGACCTATCCCTTCGAACGCTGGACCTACGAGGACGAGCCGTGGCGGGAGAACGTACAGGAGGAGGAGGGCTGAGATGGCGGACACAAGCGCGCTCGCGGTCTTCAAGGCCCTCGGGGACGAATCCCGGCTTGCGATCCTGCGCATCCTGCTCACGGAGGATTCCTACGTGGAGCTTCTGGCGTCGAGGCTCGGCCTGACCTCGGCGACGGTGAGCTTCCACCTCAAAAAGCTGGAATCCGCGGGACTCGTGACCTGCAGCCGGACGCAGTTTTACCGGATCTATTCCGCGAACCGGGAGGTCTTCGGCGCGACCCTCGCCTCGCTTGTCGGAACGGTCCCCCAGCCGGACGACGACACGCGGTACAGGGAGGAGGTGCTCGCGGCGTTCTTCGAAAACGGGAAGCTCTCGAAAATGCCCTCCCAGCGGAAAAAGCGGGAGATCGTGCTCCGGCATCTTCTGCGCTTCCTCGACCCGGGTCGGGAATACGGGGAAAAGGAGCTCGACGCCCTGCTGGAGGAGATCTCCGTCCCGGACTACTGCTTTGTCCGCCGGGAAATGATCGCCTTCGGGATGCTCGCGCGGCGCAAAAACCCCGACGGCGGGGCGGATCTGTACCGGGTGACGGACGGGGACGCGGGAAAAGGGACCTGACGCGGTTTTTGCATCAGGTCCTTCCCTTTTTTCATTCCTTCTTCCGGATCGGGAGCCAGATTTCGATGTAGCGTTCCAGATACCGGTCGTCGTCATACCAGTGCGCGACCTCGATCTCCGGGCCCTCCCGCAGTTCATATCCCGAATCGGGGAGCCAGTTTGACACAGCTTCCTGACGGAGGAAGAGGAATTTGTCCGTGGGGTACTGACACCGTTCGGTCTCGCAGACCAGCCAGAGCCCCGCCGGGATTTCGACCGGTTCCAGGCCGAGCAGATCCGCGATTTGATCTCCGACATATTCCGGTTTCCGATATACGTCGATCAGATCCTCCGGCACCTTTCCGGCGATCCAGAAATCGTAGCCGTCCTCCCCGAAATTGCCGAGAATGCCGTACTGGGTATCCGAGTCCTTTGCCATGCCCGCCAGCAAAAACTGTCCGCACCGCGTGGAGGTGAAGAAATCCGCTTCCTTTTTCACGCGGGTCTCGGGGGGTTCGCCGGGCGTCCCGGAAAAGCGTCTTTTGAATCCGAGCAGCCGGAACGCTTCTTTGTTTTCGATCCTGTAATCCATGATGTTTCCGCCTTCCAAAGAGATTTTGACCGACAGGCGGGAATAGGATCTCAGCATGCTCCCCTTCCGGCGCGCTTCGGAGGGGGTGATGCCGTGGAATTTCTGGAAGGCCTTCGCAAAACTGTCCGGGGAATCGTAGCCGTATTTCAGCGCGACGTCGATCACCTTCGCGTCCCCTCCCGCGAGCTCCGCGCCGGCCAGCGTCAGCCTCCGGCACCGGATATACTCGCCGAGGGTGCAGCCGCAGAGGATCGAAAACACCCTCTGAAAATGGTACGGCGACGAATAGCTCCGCGCTGCGGCTTCCGCGTAGTCGATTTCGTCCGCGAGGTGGTCCTCCACGTAGTCGATGGAGCGCATGATCCCTTCGATCCAGTTCACGGCCTTCCCTCCCGTTCCTCTGCCCGTCGTGCCTTTATCATACTCCTTTTCGCGGGGCCTGTCCCGATTTTCCGTGCCGTCCCATGACGGAAAGCGGTCTCTTTACGAAAAAGGGGAGGGACCCTTTCGGATTCCTCCCTTCCTGATTTTTCGGGGATCAATACATCCCGCCCATGCCGCCGCCCATGCCGGGGTTGGCCGCGGGCTGTTCCTTCTCGGGCAGATTGACGACGAGCGCCTCGGTGGTGAGGACGGTCGCCGCAACGGATGCCGCGTTCTGGAGGGCGCTGCGGGTGACCTTGGTCGGGTCGACGATGCCGGCCTCGATCATGTCCACATACTCCTCGGTGTAGGCGTTGAAGCCGTAGCCCTTCTTGCCGGAGTTCTTGATCTTGTCGATCACGACGGAGCCTTCGAAGCCCGCGTTCTCGGCGATCTGACGGACGGGGGACTCGAGAGCCTTGAGCACGATCTGGACGCCGGTCTTCTCGTCGCCTTCCACCTGGCCGATCAGGGACGCGACTTCGTCGATCACGTTGACGTAAGCCACGCCGCCGCCCGCCACGATGCCCTCTTCAACGGCCGCGCGGGTCGCGTTGAGAGCGTCTTCGATGCGGAGCTTCTTTTCCTTCATTTCAGTCTCGGTAGCCGCGCCGACCTTGATGACCGCGACGCCGCCGGAGAGCTTCGCCAGTCTTTCCTGGAGCTTCTCGCGGTCGAAATCGGAGGTGGTGGTCTCGATGGCGGCCTTGATCTGGTTGATCCGGCCCTTGATGTCCTCGGAGCTGCCCGCGCCGCCGACGATGATGGTGTTGTCCTTGTTGACTTTGATCTGGCGCGCCTGGCCGAGCTGTTCGATGGTGGCTTCCTTCAGGTCGAGGCCCAGTTCGTCGCAGATGACTTCGCCGCCGGTGAGGATGGCGATATCGCGGAGCATTTCCTTGCGTCTGTCGCCGAAGCCCGGAGCCTTGACCGCGACGCAGTTGAACACGCCGCGCAGCTTGTTCAGCACGAGGGTGGTGAGCGCTTCGCCTTCCACGTCCTCGGCGATGATGAGGAGCTTCTTGCCGGCCTGGACGATCTGCTCGAGCAGGGGCAGGATATCCTGAACGTTGGAGATCTTCTTGTCGGTGATGAGGACGAGGGCGTCGTCGAGGACGGCTTCCATCTTGTCGGTGTCGGTGGCCATGTAGGGGGACAGATAGCCTCTGTCGAACTGCATGCCTTCGACGACCTCGCTGTAGGTCTCGGCGGACTTGGATTCCTCAACGGTGATGACGCCGTCGGAGGTGACCTTTTCCATGGCGTCCGCGATCAGGGTGCCGATCACTTCGTCGGAAGCGGAAATGGTGCCGACGCGGGCGATGTCTTCCTTGCCGTTCACGGCCTTGGAAGCGGCTTCGAGGGCGGAGACTGCCTTATCGACGGCCTTCTGGATGCCCTTGCGGATGACCATCGGGTTCGCGCCCGCGGTGACGTTCTTCATGCCTTCGTGGAGGATGGCCTGGGCGAGGAGGGTGGCGGTGGTGGTGCCGTCGCCGGCCGCGTCGTTGGTCTTGGTGGCGACTTCGCGGACGAGCTGGGCGCCCATGTTCTCGGAGGCGTTCTCCAGTTCGATCTCCTTCGCGATGGTCACGCCGTCGTTGGTGATCATCGGGGTGCCGTATTTCTTGTCGAGGACGACGTTTCTGCCCTTCGGACCGAGGGTGATTTTGACGGTGTCAGCCAGCTTGTCGACGCCGGCGATCAGAGCGTTTCTCGCTTCGATTCCGTAAAGAAGTTCTTTTGCCATGATTCTGTATCTCCTTCGTTAATTTCGGTGAATTACTCGACGATGGCGAGGATATCGTTCTGCTTCACGATATTGTATTCCACGCCGTCGCACTTGACTTCGGTGCCCGCGTACTTGGAGGTGATGACCTTGTCGCCGGGCTTCACGGTCATGACGACTTCCTTGCCGTCGACGACTCCGCCGGGGCCGACCGCGATGACTTCGGCTACCTGGGGCTTTTCCTTCGCCGCGCCGGGCAGGACGATGCCGGTCTTGGTGGTCTCTTCGGCTTCCACAAGCTTCACAACAACTCTGTCAGCAAGAGGTTTGAGTGTCATTTTTTCGTCTCTCCTTCTGTATGATAAAGAATGGATTTATGATTTTCGCGGTTTAGCACTCAAATTATCTGACTGCTAACCTCGTGTCCCTATTGTACGCTCACCCGGTGGAAAAATCAAGGGTTTTCGGAAGAGTTTACAATTTATTCACAACCGCTTTTTGCGCAGATCGGGGAGGAGAGTGCTAAATCAAAGGGCCCGGTTCCCGGACTGCTTGACATCGGTTGGACGCAAAAAATGAGGAAGGAGTCCGAAACCCCTTCCCCGTTTATTTTATACTGTTTCCGTCTGAATCATGTTAATCTAAGATTCCAGCCGTTCTTTTCTCCTTTATCGAGGAGCCGGTTCAATAAATTGAACACGAGAACCAAAAGAGGAACTCTCTGGAAGTCATGGGTGTTCCGAAGTCTGCGGACTTCGGGTCAGGACGCTGTCCCGACACCAGGGGAGCTGTGCATCCCCGGCCACCATTTTGAAAAAGGTGGACGAAAACTTTGACATGGGTTAGCGTGAAATCACTATCAGATTGTCTCAGCCGTTGTAAGGCGCGCCGCTGATGGTCACAGTGCAGGCTTCCTTCTTGTTGATGACAAATGCGTTCAGAGCATTGTCCTCCACGTCGATGGATACCGTGCCGCCGTTGAAGTTGATCGTGCCGTCGCACTTCACACCGTTGTTGGTGGAGCCGAGGCTGACCTGACCGCCGTTGAAGCTGATCGATGTGACGGCCTGGACCGCTTCGTCCTCGCACATCACGTTGACGGTGCCGCCGTTGATCTGGATGTAGCCCACCGTCTCGTTGTCGTAGTTTGTGGACTTGATGCCGTCGCGGAGGGAGTTGACGGTGATCGTGCCGCCGTTGATCACGAGGTAGTCCTTGCCCTTGATACCGTGGCGGGCCGCGTCGACCTGGATCGTGCCGCTCTCGATCTTCAGCCCGTCCTTCGAGACGATGCCGTTCGAATAGTTGCCGTCCACGACGAGGGTGCCGGTGCCGTTGATCGTCAGGTCTTCCTTCGAATACAGCGCGGCGTCGGGTTCGGTGTCCTCGGGATTGTCAAACTTGTAGACCGATCCGTCCGTGAGGGTGTTCGTGGTGCCCTCGTAGAGCGTGACGACCGCGTCCTGCGCCTTCTTGATGTGGATGCACGCGCCGTCGTCGTTGGTGATGTGGGCGTCCTTCAGCACGAGGGTGATGACCCCGGCGTCGACGCAGTCCACGTAGATGGATCCGTTGTCAAGGGTGCCGGTGACGAGATAGGTCCCCGCGGAGGAAACCGTGATCTTGCCGTCTTCCCCGATGTAGACCGAGGAGGAATCGCACGTCGCGGTGGAGCCGTTCAGGACGATTTCGGTGGATTTCTTTTCCAGCGCGGCGCCGGCGGTCGTTCCGTCGTCGCCCGTCCCGGTCGAGCAGGAGGAGAAGAGCGCGGAAGCTGCCACGGTCAGCGCGGCGAGGAGGAGAGCAAGCGTTTTCTTCATGTCGGTTTGGTTTGAACCCCGGAGGCGGGGCATATCCTTTCTTGGCGGTCACGATGACCAAATATGTCGTTCCATATAGAACGATTATACCCCCGCCGGCTCCGCTTGTCAAGAACCTTTCGCCGATATTTACCGAAAATTCAAAGAAGAGTGGGTGTTTGTCCGTGTCTGGGCTTGTGCCGTGCGGGATTTACGTTTTTTGTATGGGAGCGCTTCGCCCGCTTCGCAAGGATTCGGGAGACGCGCGGTCGTTCAGCCGGGGAATGGGGCGGTCCTCGCGGGCTTCTGCCGATTTAGACATGACGAGCGGAACATGGCGTTTTCCTCGCGCGGTCTGTGTTCGTGAAGCCGAAACATGCGCAGACAATGTCTGACGCACCGACGCAGTCGTGCGCACCGACGCAGTCGTGCTGGCTTGCGGCGGTAATTCAGTCGCGCATTGAAGGGGACAGAGTGCGGTCGGTCGGGATAATGTTTCACGTGAAAAGTTTTTCATTCAGGACGGCTGACCCCCGCGTTCCGCTTCTCGTTGTCATTCTGAGGAGCCTGCGACGAAGAATCTCCGCACGTGGAGGATGGGTTAGCCTTGATGTTGGGAGATTCTTCACTTCGTTCAGAATGACACCGTGAAGGCGAAATGGAACGTGCGGCGGCCTGTCTGACGGAGTAGCAGAATCGTTTCACACGAAACACTGGCAGAAAAAGAAATCGTTTCACGTAAAACATTACCGCCCCCCTTGATTCTCTTGATCCGCGCGAGGACAGACTTTCAGATCCCGACACCCGAAAACGCGACAACGCCGAATGCGCGCCTGAATCTCCGCCGGAGGCCGCAGGACTTGTCCTGCGCATGTTTCAACCGCACGACCGGCGATCAAGCGCGGTTGTCTCCATGTTCCGCTCGTCATTTCTGAATCTGCAAAAACCCGCGAAGATCGCTCCACTCTCCAGCCAAACGACCGCGCGTCCCCCGAATTCCAGCGGAGCGCTCCCATACAAAAAACATAAATCTCCCACTGCACTCCATTCCGTTTCCGCCTCTCTCAATACCCAGGCAAATTCAAAAACCCGGGGGAGATTTTCTCTCCTCCGGGTCCATGGATCAAACGGATCTGAGATCAGAGACCTCTCTTCACATAGTGCGTGTGAAGGAGTTCGTGAGCCTTGTGGGAGTTCGGCTCGCCGAGGAATTCCTCGTAGATCTTCTTGATGAGCGGGTTCTCGTGGGACTTGCGGTACTCCAGCTTCTTCGCGTCGGCGTCGTAGAGAACGGCCGCGCGGACCTTCTTGAGGTCGACCTTGTTCCGCACTTCCGCGGGCTGGGTGGGCTGACCGCCGCCGTTGACGCATCCGCCGGGGCAGGCCATGACTTCGATGAACTGCACGTCGTAGGTGCCGTCCTGAACGCCGCGGAGCAGCTTCTTCGCGTTCGCCGCGCCGGAGCAGACCGCGACCTTGACTTCCAGATCGCCGATCTTGTAGGTGGCGAACTTGAGGCCTTCGGTGCCGCGGACTTCTTCAAAGTCGATCTTTTCGAGGGGCTTGCCGGTGAGGACTTCGGCCGCGGTGCGGAGAGCAGCTTCCATAACGCCGCCGGTGGCTCCGAAGATCGCGCCCGCGCCGGAACCGATGTCGATGGGCTGGTCGAACTTCTCGTCCGCGAGGGCCTTGAAGTCGATGCCGGCCTGGTTGATCATGCGGCCGAGCTCACGGGTGGTGACAGCGATGTCGACGCCGGGCATTCCGTTCACGTCCTGACCTTCGCGGCCCACTTCGAACTTCTTCGCGGTGCAGGGGATCGCGGAGACGAAGACGATATCCTTGGGATCGAGCCCCATCTTCTCGGCGAAATAGGTCTTGTAGACCGCGCCGAACATCTGCTGAGGAGACTTGCAGGTGGAGAGATTGTCGATCATCTCCGGGAAGTAGTGCTCGCAGTACTTGACCCATCCGGGCGAGCAGGAGGTCATGAGAGGCAGCTTGCCGCCGTTCTTGACTCTGTCGATGAACTCGTAGGCCTCTTCCATGATGGTGAGGTCCGCCGTGAAGTTCATGTCGTACACGCCGTCGAAGCCCAGCTTCTTGAGGGCGGCGACCATCTTGCCTTCGCAGTCGGTGCCGGGCTCGTAGCCGAAACATTCGCCGATGGTGGCGCGGACGGAGGGAGCCGTGCAGATCGCCACGTGCTTGGTGGGATCGGCGATGGCGTCGAGGATCTTCTGGGTGTCGTCCTTCTCATAGAGGGCGCCGACCGGGCAGGCCACGATGCACTGGCCGCAGTTGATGCAGGAGGTCTCGGCGAGAGGCTTCTCGAACATCGTCGCAACCTTGGAGTCGTAGCCGCGGTTCACCACGCGGATCGCGGAGATGCCCTGGAGCTTCTCGCAGGCGGCGACGCAGCGGCGGCAGAGGATGCACTTGTTGTTGTCGCGGATGATGGAGGGGGAGGAAGCGTCGATGGGTTCCAGATTCTCCTTCGGGGAGTAGCAGAACTTCGTCTCTTCGCACTTGTACTCCTGGGCGAGCTTCTGGAGTTCGCAGGTGGTGGAGCGGATGCAGGAGAGGCACTTCTTTTCGTGGGCGGAGAGGACCAGCTCCAGGTTCGTCTTGCGGATCTGACGGATCTTCGGGGAGTTGGTGGTGATCTCCATGCCCTCGTTCACGGGGTACACGCAGGCGGCGACCATTCCGCGGGCGCCCTTGACTTCGACGAGACAGAGACGGCACGCGCCGATCTGATTGACGTCCTTCAGGTAGCAAAGCGTCGGGATATCGATGTTCGCATACCGACAAGCTTCCAGTACGGTGACGTCGGACGGAACGGAATAATCCGCGCCGTTGATTTTCACATTAACCATAGCCATATTCTGTATTCCGACCCTTTCTTATTTCTTGAAGATTGCGCCAAACTTGCAGTTGTCCATGCAGGCGCCGCACTTCACGCACTTCGACTGATCGATGACGAGATACGGGAGCTTCTTGCCTTCCTTGACCTCGCCGGCGGCGTTGATCGAGATGGCGTTCCCGGGGCAGTTCTTCATGCAGAGCTTGCAGCCCTTGCACTTGTCCTCGTCGATCGTGTACTGAAGCAGGTTCTTGCAGACGCCGGCGGGGCATCTCTTTTCCACGATGTGGGCGATATACTCGTCGCGGAAGAAGCGGAGCGTGGAGAGAACCGGGTTCGGAGCGGTCTGGCCGAGCGCGCAGAGGGAAGCGGACTTGATGTAGTTGGCGAGCTCTTCGAGCTTGTCGAGATCTTCCATTTCGCCCTTGCCGTCGGTGATCTTCTTTAAGATCTCGAGCAGGCGCATGGTGCCGATCCGGCAGGGGGAGCACTTGCCGCAGCTTTCGTCGACGGTGAATTCGAGGAAGAACTTCGCCATGTCGACCATACAGGTGTCCTCGTCCATGACGATCAGACCGCCGGAGCCCATCATGCAGCCCATCTTGGTCAGGTTGTCATAGTCGATCGGAGTATCGATCAGGGAGGCCGGGATACATCCGCCGGAAGGACCGCCGGTCTGGGCCGCCTTGAACTTCTTGCCGTTCGGGACGCCGCCGCCGATCTCTTCGACGATCTCTCTCAGGGTCGTGCCCATCGGGATCTCCACAAGACCGGTGTTCTTGATCTTGCCGGTGACGGCGAAGACCTTCGTGCCCTTGGAGCCTTCGGTGCCCATGGAGGCGAACCAGTCGGCGCCCTTCAGGATGATCTGCGGGATGTTGGCCCAGGTCTCCACGTTGTTGACGATGGTCGGCTGGCCCCACAGACCCTTGACGGCCGGGAACGGAGGACGGGGTCTCGGTTCGCCGCGGTTGCCTTCCACGGAGGTGAGCAGCGCGGTCTCCTCGCCGCAGACGAACGCGCCCGCGCCGAGACGGAGGTGGATGTCAAAGCTGAAATCCGTGCCGAAGATGTTCTTGCCGAGCAGGCCGTATTCGTGGGCCTGTTCGATGGCGATGTTCAGTCTCTTGACGGCGATCGGGTATTCCGCGCGGACGTAGATCCAGCCTTCGTCGGCTCCGATGGCATAGCCAGCGATGGCCATGGCCTCGAGAACGACGTGGGGGTCGCCTTCCAGAACGGAACGGTCCATGAACGCGCCCGGGTCGCCTTCGTCGGCGTTGCAGACCACGTACTTCTTATCGGAAACGGAGGCCTTCGCGAACTGCCACTTCCGGCCCGTCGGGAATCCGCCACCGCCGCGGCCGCGCAGACCGGAGTCGAGCATGGTCTTGATGACGTCGTCGGGGGTCATTTCGGTGAGGACCTTGTTGAGGGCGAAATACCCGTCCATCGCGATGTATTCGTCGATGCTCTCGGGGTTGATGACGCCGCAGTTGCGGAGCGCGACTCTGTTCTGCTTCTTGTAGAACGCGGTGTCGCTCAGGGAGATTTCGGCGGCGGGCTTCTTCTCTTCTTCCTTGTCGCCGGTGTCGGTGTAGGCGAGACGCTCGACGATACGGCCCTTGAGCAGGTGCTCGGAGACGATCTCGGGGACGTCTTCCACGGTAACGCGGGAGTAGAAGGTGCCTTCCGGGTAGACGATCATGATCGGACCGTGCTCGCAGAGGCCGAAGCATCCGGTCTGCACAATTTTGACTTCCTCGTCCAGACCCTTTGCCTTCAGTTCTTCGGCCAGCTTTTCACGGATGGCCTTGGAACCGGAAGAGGTACATCCCGTACCGCCGCAGACCAGTACATGTGAACGAATCATAGGTGTTTTTTCCTCCTGTAATTAGAGCTGGGCAGCGCCGATGGTGTATTCGGTGACGGGGGAACCGCCCTTGATGTGCTTTTCGATGACTTCCTTCGCCTTATCCGCGGTCATCTTGACGTAGGTGGTCTTTTCTCTGTCCTTTTCGAAGACTTCGACGACGGGCTCGTACTGGCAGATCCCGATGCAGCCGGTCTGGGTGACGATGACGTCGTCGCCGAGGCCCGCTTCGGAGATGCCTTCGACAAACGCGTTCAAAACGGGACGCGCGCCGGCAGCGATACCGCAGGTCGCCATGCCCACCACGATGCGGGTGTTGCCGGAAGACGTG
Organism: uncultured Ruminococcus sp.; assembly: GCA_902782445.1. Lineage (GTDB taxonomy): Bacteria > Bacillota > Clostridia > Oscillospirales > CAG-272 > UMGS1696. The sequence continues at coordinate 24,223 of CACZNC010000006.1, read as the reverse complement.
CGGATGGCCACTTTGTCCGCCATCTTGTTCTTGATTGCCTGAAGCTCTGCGAGAGATTTCATGGGTTGGATCCTTTCGTATATAGATTATTAGGTAACAAGGGTATTAACCGACTGCACGTCAACCGCGCGGAAGTTTTCGTCCACCTTTTTCAAAAGGTGGCAGGGTGTCGGGACAGCGTCCTGACCCGAAGTCCGCAGACTTCGGAATACCCTTGACTTCCAGAGAGTTCCTCTTTTGGTTCTCGTGTTCAATTTATTGAACCGGCTCCTCGATAAAGGAGAAAAGAACGACGGAATTCCCAGATTGACGGCATTAAGAACGGTTTCATTCTTCAGACCGACGCCGCGTGGTGTCCCAGCTCGTCGTACTGTTCCTCGAGGTACTGGCCGATCCAGATGAGCACGTCCGGCTCGGACAGCGGGATCGCGTCGCCGAGGGTCTCGCGGATGGCGGCGCAGGAGAGCTCCACCGTCCCGTTCGGGTAGATGTGCCGGAAGGTGAAATTCACGTCCGGAGCGCCCTGGATCAGGGTCTTCACCGTCTCCACGATGTCCCCGAGGGGGATGAAGTCGATGTGGTTCTTGCCGAATTTCGCCTCGGTCTTCGTGCCGTGCTTCAGAGAGACGGACTCGTGCACCGAGGTGACGGTCACGTAGCCGCCGGTCATCTCCGCCAGCATCTTGAGGAAGGGGATGCCGAGGCCGACCTTGCGGGTCTTGCGGGTGGTGAAAAAGGGATCGGTCAGCTTCGCGAGCTGTTCCTTCGTCATGCCGCAGCCGTTGTCCTCCACCGTGAACCAGAGCCACTCGCCGTCCTCCCGGAGGGTGATGGAGATCTCGGTAGCGCCGGCGCGGACGGAGTTCATGGTGATATCGAGCACATAGAGCGAGAGCTCATCCATTCGGGTCCGTTCCTTTCCCCGGCGTCGGACGGCCAAGCAGCCAGTCGATCAGCCGGTTCCGCACGAGGGCGGATGAATAGGGTTCGTCGTCGAGGGGGATCTTGAAGTCTCCCTCCGACATGTTCCAGAGGTAGTGCGCGTCCGAGGAGACCACGCGGGGGAGATTCCGCACCACCGGGCATTTCTCCCGGTATTCCGCCTCGTTCGCCGCGTCGTTGAGCTCGAAGACGGTAAAGGGCGGATCCTCGGGGACCGTGCCCAGCATGGCGACGATGCCGTTCGCGGGCCGGTCGATGTGGGCGGGATATGCCACGCCTCCCCGGGAGATCACCTCGCGCCAGCCTTCCTCGAGGGAAATGTCCGCCGCGTTGATGAGCAGGTACTCCTCCTCGCCGATCTCTTCGTCGTTTTCGTCCCGGATCGTCTGATGCCCGAAGATCTCCGGCTTGTTGCGGATCTTCGGCCTTCGTCCGGCGACGTATTCGTCGAAAGCCATGGCGTCCTCCAGCGTGCGGAAGAGGCAGATCATGTGGATGTCCTCCGCCGTGGTGAGCTCCATGCCGGCGACGGGAATGATCCCCTGCGCCTTCGCCTGTCTGAAGAAAGCCGGGCAGTTTTTCGAGGAGTTGTGGTCCGTCAGGGCGACGATGTCCAGTCCGTTCAGAACTGCCATGCCGGCGATGTTGCCCGGGGTCATGTCGTCGTCGCCGCAGGGGGACAGGCAGGAATGAACGTGCAGATCGCAGGCGTACTCCCTCATGCTCCGCGGGTTTCCGTCTCGTGGATCGCCGCGCAGAGCTCGTACACCGTATGCTTCGAGGACAGGACTGTGATCCCGTTGTCCAGGGCGGCGTCCATCGCTTCGGGGATGAGCTCCACGCCCTCCGCGAGCACCACGGCGGCGGCTTCGGTGAGGCTCGCCACGGCGATCACGTTCGTGTTGGACATGATCGTGATCCAGATATTGTCCGCCTTCACGTGGCTCATGGCGCGGCTGAGCAGGTCTCCGGCGTAGACTCCGTGCCACTCCCTGCCTTCGGTGTCCCCCGCGACGGTCTCGAGGCCGAGGCGGGCGGCAAGTTCTGTGAGATTCATTCCGCGACTCCTTCCGGTTTGGGTTCGGCATCCCCGCTTCCGGCCGCGTCCTTCCCCGGGTTTTTCGCGGTCAGCTTGTCAAGGATGGATTTCTTCTTATGTTCGTCGAGATACTGGTGGAACAGCATTTTCATGATGACGGTGCACTCGTCCGCCGTGGCCTGTCCCCGCACGATGTCTTCTGCGAAGGCCATGCAGGTCGGCGCGCCGCAGGATCCGCAGTCGATCCCCGGCAGACTTGCCTTGATGGACTCGATCTCGCTCATCATCTGCCTTGCGACCTTTCTGTCCTCGGAGAGGAGGGCCGCCGGGGAATACTCGAGCGAATTCTCGTTGAAGAACTCATCCGGGATCCACTCAGAGGCGGGCCGGTTCGGGGAGACGGGCAGATACCGCTTCAAAGCCTGGAGCCGGGCCTGCGCGATGTAGGGGTTGGCCACGGTCATAGCCCCGCCGACGCATCCCCCGTTGCAGGCGTTGAGCTCCACGAAGTCAAGGGAGGTGATGTCCTCGTTGTCGATCTGGTCGAGGACGCGGATGCAGTTTTCGATCCCGTCCGCCGCGAGATAGCGCTCGTTGAAGATGGCGGTGGATTCCCCTCCGGTCGAAGCCCAGCCGATGCCGATCATGCCGCTTTCGGTGGCCTCGAGGGGTTCGTCCTCCCGCTTCTTCATCACGTCGAGCAGGGCGAAGTAGACGTCGCGGACGGACACCACGTCGGTGATGTAGTTCCGTTCCTTCGCAAAGTCGTTCTTCACGTAGCTGACCTTGGCGGGACAGGGGGAGATGAACACGATGCCGATCTCGTCCTCGCTCAGCTCGGGATGTTCGGTCTTCGCCTGTTCCCTTGCGAGATAGGCTGCGATATCCACGGGCGGGAGGATCGGAAGGATGTTCTCGATCAGAAACGGGTAGTTCATCGAGATCATCCGCGAGATCGTCGGGCAGGCGGAGCTGATGACGGGCTTTTTCACGTCGCTCCGCTTGATGTAGAGTCTGGTATAGGCGGATACGAGCTCCGCCGCGCACGCCACCTCAAAGACCGCGTCAAAGCCGAGATCCTTGAGTCCCCGGATGATGTAGCCGATGTTGTCCATGTGGTCGAACTGACCGTAGAGGGAGGGCGCGGGGAGGGCGACGGTGTATTTGTACTTTTCGAGGCAGGAAAGGGAATCGTGGTTCGCCTTCTTCGCCTTGTAGGAGCACATTTTGATGCACTCGCCGCAGTCGATGCACTTATCGGAACTGATGACGGCGTGACCGTCGCGGATGCGGATGGCCTCCGTGGGGCAGCGCCGGAGACAGGTTGTGCAGCCTTTGCATTTGCTGACGTCCAGCGAGACCGAATGTTTATAATCTGCCATAATCACCTCGCTGAGCAGGGCGCGCGACGGAGAATCAGAGATAGACCTTCATGGTGATCGTGGTGCCCACGCCCACTTCGGTGTCGATCTTCATCTCGTCGGTGTATTTCTTCATGTTCGGCAGTCCCATGCCCGCGCCGAACCCGAGGGCCCGGATGTTGTCGCGCGCGGTGGAATAGCCTTCCTGCATGGCGAGCTCCACGTTCGGGATGCCGGGGCCGGTGTCCGCGAGGATGATGACGATCTCGTCGTCGTTCACCTCCACGTCCGCCTTCCCGCCGTTCGCGTGGATCACCATGTTGATCTCTCCCTCGTACATGGCGATGGAGACCTTGCGGATGATATCGGGGGAATAACCGAGCTGTCTGAGCTTCTTCTTCACCGCCACGGACGCCTCTCCGGCGGAGGTGAAGTTTTCGCCGTCAACGTCGAAATGGAATCGGATCGGCTCAGGCATCGGCGACCTCCCGGCCGAGTCCGGCGGCATACAGAACGCCGCTTGCCTCATAGGCGCGAAGAGGGGACCGCATCAGCACGAGCCCGTGTTCTTCGGCCAGCTCGACCATTTCCTCGGTGGGAACTTTGTTCCGCACGATCACGATGCACACCATGTCCATCATGTTCGCCGTGCGTATGACCTGAGAATTGAGCAGCCCGGTGAGGAGAACGCCCTGATCCTTCACGAAGGCGAGCACGTCGCTCATCATGTCGGAACAGCAGGCGGCCCAGACGTCGTGGTCGAGGTATTCCTCGCCGCAGAGCAGGTCCGCTCCGAGAAGCTCCTGAATTTTAGCGATTTTCATATCGTTTCCGTCAAACTGCCTTTCACAGTGTCGTCTGAACGGTTCGGGGCCGCGGGGATCCTCTTACTGATACTTCGCGAGGATGCCCTTGAGCATACCGGGTTCGAGTCTGCCGTAGACGTCGTCGCCGACCGTCATGACGGGAGCGAGACCGCAGGCGCCGATGCAGCGGGTGGCGTCGAGGGAGAAGTTCAGATCCGGGGTGATGCCGCCGGCGGGGATGCCGAGCATTTCCTCGAGCTTCTCCATGATCTTGCCGGAGCCCTTGACGTAGCAGGCGGTCCCGAGACATACGTTCACGGGATGCTCGCCCTTCGGATTCAGCTGGAACTGAGCGTAGAAGGTGGCGATGCCGTAGACTTCGGAGAAGGGGATGTCGAGGGCGAGGGCGATGTGACGCTGCACTTCTTCGGGCAGATAGCCGTAGATGTCCTGCGCCTTCTGGAGAATGGCGAGGGTCGCGCCGGGCTGGGTCTTGTTTTCCTCGATGACGAGGTCAAGCGCCGCGAGCTGCTCGGGTGTCCCTTTGAAAGGGACGGAAGTCATCGCTTTTTTCATGGGTATTTCTTTCCTCCTTGGGAGTTTGTTAATGAGATTGGGGGTGTTATTCTGCCTTTTCCGCTTCACAGAACGCTTCGACGGCGTCGGCTGCTTTTTCGAGGTAGTCGTTTTCCATCAGCTCGATCACGCCGCGGTCCACGAGGGCGGAGAGCTTCGGATCGACGGGCATTTTCCCGAGGACCGGGATCCCGTATTCCGCCGCGACCTCCTCGGCCTTCGATTCGCCGAAGACTTTGATCTCTTCGCCGCAGCAGGGACATTTCACGTAGGACATGTTCTCGATCAGGCCGATCACCGGGATGTTCATGAGTCCGGCCATGTTGACGGCCTTTTTCACGATCATGGAGACCAGGTCCTGGGGGGTGGTGACGATCACGATGCCGTCGAGGGGAACGGACTGGAAAACGGTCAGCGGCACGTCGCCGGTCCCGGGCGGGCAGTCGACGATCATATAGTCCACGTCGCCCCAGATCACGTCGGTCCAGAACTGCTTGACGGTGCCCGCGATCACGGGTCCGCGCCAGACGACGGGACGGGTCTCGTCCTCCAGCAGCAGGTTCACGGAGATGGTTTTGATGCCGGTCTTGGTTTCGAGGGGGATCAGGCCGTCGGCGGCGGCGAGGATATCGCCCTTCGCGCCGAAGGCTTTCGGGATGGAGGGGCCGGTCACGTCCGCGTCCATGAGGGCGACGGAGAGATCGCGCCGCTTCAGGGTGACGGCCAGCATGGAGGAGACGAGGGATTTGCCCACGCCGCCCTTGCCGGAAACGACGCCGATCACGTGGCGGATGTTGGATCCGGCGTGAGGAGCCTCATGCTGCGGCGCGCGGGAGGAGCAGTTGGCCTGGCACGTCGAGCAGTCGTGGGTGCAGTTGCTGGGTTCAGCCATAGGTTATCATTCCTTTCGGGATCCGGGCTTCCTGCCTGCGCCGAAAACCGGTGCCGGGGCCGTTTGCGCGCGGATCCGCATGGTACTCTCAGATATTATATAACAAATCTCCCGGAATATCAAGAGATTCGCGCCGAAAGAGGGCAAAAAAATTGATAAAAAAAGAGGAAAGGGAGCGAAGATTTTGCATCGCCCCCCGTTTTTCAGCTTGTGGGATGAAGTTTATATAAACACGAGTTAGGAGTTAAGAGTGAGGAGTGAGGAGTTGGGGAACCGTTTTCCGGATTTGATTCGAAAGCGGAGAAAGGGATCGTTCAACCCACCGTTCCCTTTGCAGGCATAGCTCGCACGGTTCTGCTGACTGCTGACCATCCTCATTCCTCACCAGTGTCTACTAACTACTAACCACTAGCTACTAGCCACTAATCACTCCTCATTCTTCCCTCGATCATCTTGAGCGCCTCCAATGCGGCGAGGACGGCGAGGGCGGGGAGGAAGGCGAGGAATCCGGCAGGTCCGCAGGGGGATCCGCCGAAGACAGCCGCTCCGCCGGAGGAGAAGAGGATCCATCCCGCGAGGACGAGGGAGGCGGCGACGAAGAGGATCTCCGCAGGGTTGAATCCGCGGCGGGTGAAGAGGCTCTTCCGCCCTCCGCATTCGAGGGAGAACACGGCGCCGGAGAGCAGAACGGCCCCGGAGAGGAACGCGCGGTTCGCGGCATCCGTTCCGGCGAAGGAGGGGATCAGGGTCCCGGCGTCGAGGGAGCGCAGAAGAAGGGCGGAAACCGCGGCCAGGGACACGCCCCAGACCAGTCCCATCCCCACGGCGGTGACGGTGGACCGGTCGCCCTTCGCACGCTCTTCCCTGCCGATTTTGAGGGCGGGTTTTTCGTCGTCCTGACCGAAGGCCCGGACAAGCACCGCGCCGAAGTCGAAGAGCAGGCCCCATACGAGGATCAGCACCGCCGAAAGCAGGGGCAGGAATCCGAGGACGGAGGCGAGCATGACGGCAAGGCGGGCGGTCTGGGCGGCGGTGAGGTAGAACCGGGCGCGGGCCACGTTGGTGACGGCGCATCTTGCCGACCGGACGGCCTCCGTCACGCCCTCGAGCCCTCCCGCTCCGAATCCGGCGTCCGTTTCCGCTCCCCCTTCCGCGGGCTGGATGACGACGGCGGCACCCCGGGCGATGGATTCCGGCACGGCGTGGAAACGGGATCTTGCGACGGCGAATCCGAAGTCTGCCCTTCCGAGCGCGCCGGCGTCCCATGCCTCCATGCCGACCGCGGCGATCACCGGGGGCTCTTCCTCCCCGTCTTCTCCGTCCGTCTGCCTTCCGCCTCCCACCAGGGAGATCATGGCCCGGGCGAAGGCGCTTCCGAGATAGGCGTCCCCGATGGTGTCGAAGGCGACGACGGCCCCCTTCGTCGGATCGGGATCGCCGAGGATCTCCCTTGCCCGGACGGCGTCCCACTCGGAGGCGGGAATGACGGGGGCGTCGGGATCGAACAGCCCCAGCCGGACGCCGTAGCTCAGATCCTCCCGGGGGTTCTCGGTGAAGAGGATCGGGCGGATGCCGCTCTTTTTGAGGATCTCGGCGTTCTCCCGCGCTCCCCTCTCCGGCTCCACCGACACGGCGAAGAAGCCGACGAAGGTCATGGCCTGGGTGAGGACGGCGAGACGGTTCAGATGGGGATAGGGGGAGATCCGCTTTGCCACGGCCAGCACGCGGGCGCCCGAAGCTTCGAGCTCCGCGGTCTCCTCCCGGATGCGTCCGGCTTCCCGGGGGTCGAGATCTGCGGTCCCCTCCCTGCGCTCGACGGAGGAGCAGCAGCGGAGGACGTCCTCGACGGATCCGCATCCGACGGCCCAGACATTCCCGTCCCGTTCGCAGAGGGAGATCTCCATGCCCGCGGCCAGCCGGTCGGAGGAATCGCGGTGGTCGCCGACGGCATAGGCGGTGTCGGGGCGGCGTCCCGTGCGTCTCAGATAGGCGTCCGCGGCCTGTGCGGCGAGGGATGCGCGGCGGGCGGCGAGGCGGGGGAGTTTTTTCGAGGGGGAATCCCCGGGGGCAAGTCCGTTCCTGCCTCCCGCGACGGTCGAGGCGGCGAGGGCGAGCCCGATCAGTTCCGAGGGGTCCTCCCCCTTTTCGTCGGCTCCGGTATAGGCTCCCCGGACCCGGTAGGCGAGGATCTCCGCCCGCCCGGACTTGAAGAAGTTCGATCCGCAGAAGACCAGCGCGTCGGGGGCTGCCACGTCCTCGATGCGGGAGGGATCGCGGAAAAGGACGCGGGTCCGGCTCCCCTCCTTCTCCTCCTCGCCCTCCTCCGCCGGTCCGACGCCCTGTCTGGCTCTCCTCACGGCGACGGCGAGGATGATGGCGGCGATGGTGGAGAAGAACTCGCTCATGGACGCCACGGCCATTGCCATCGCGCCGAGGAAGACGTCGGGCAGGGACATGCCGTCCCCGGTGAAGAGGGAAAGGGCGGAGAGCGCGAGGACTGCCGCCAGCATGACGAGGGAGACCGTGCGGCTCTGCTTTTTCAGGCGGGCGACCATCGGAAAGTCGTTCTGGGCGTCCACGGTGATCCCGCCCTGCTTCATGGAGACGAGGGTGTCCTCCCCGCAGGCTGTGGCGGCGATGCGGACGGAACCGGAGAGGACGAGGGATCCGGCGAAAAGCATGTTGGAGCGGAATTCGCAGGGGATCTCGCCGCTCTCCGCCTCGGTGGAGATGACGGTGTTGAATTTGTGGACGGGGCGGTCGTTGCCGGTGATCCCCCGCTCGCTGACGACGGAATCGTCGCCGGTGATGACCCGTCCGTCGCAGGGAACGGTGTCCCCGGCTTCGAGGAAAATGATGTCCCCCGGGACGATCTCGGAGGCGGGGAGCAAGAGGATCCTGCCGTCCCGGATCACGGAACTGACGGGGATGCGCGCCCGGGCCATGTCCTCGAGGATGCGGTTCGCGCGGATATAGACCGCCGTCCGGATCAGGGCTCCGAGGACGAGCACGGCGACGATGGCTCCGGCTTCGAAGCGTTTGTCGAAAAGGGCGGCTGCCCCGGCGGCGGTGGCGAGGAGGACGGTGGGAAGGTCGAAAAGGGAGGCGACGGCGGCTTCCGAAGCGGAGGTCTTCCGCACGTGCCAGACCCGCCCCCGGACCTTATGCTTTCTCTTCTCCGCCTCCGCGGCGTTCAGACCCCGGAACATGTCGGTCCCGAGGAGGTTCAGCACCTCGCCGCCGAGAAGAAGATGCCAGGAGTTTGAGGAAATCATAGCGTTCTCATATTACAGTCAAACTTGGGTCTTCTCAAAAATGAAGATCGGTCGTCTTTCCCGGGCCTTTTCCGTTTCGGGGAGAAAAGCGCCGGAAGAGGAGTTCCCGGGAAGTCCCGGATATTCCGGCATCTGTTCCGCCGCGGTCACCGCAGGATGATCTTCTCCCCGTCGCTGTCGATGAGGATGGAATCGAGCTCCCCTCTGTTCTTCACCAGCGTTTCGGCGATCTTGTCCTCGATCTCGGTCTGGATGAACCTTCTCATGTTCCGCGCGCCGTACTTCGGGGAGAACGACTTTTCGGCGACGAAATCCCGGGCGGCGTCGGTGTAGCCCGCTTCGATGCCCTTCTTCCCCAAAAGTCCCGTGAGGTCGGAGAGCATGAGGGAGGCGATCCCGCGGAAGTTCTCCGGGGTCAGCGCGTTGAAGGTGATGATTTCGTCGACGCGGTTGAGGAATTCGGGGCGGAGGAAGTCTTCGAGGGCCCGCTTCGTCTTGTCCTCCGTCAGTCCCTTCGGATTGGAGGTGAAGCCGGGCTTGTTCTGGGCGTAGGTGGATCCGGCGTTGGTGGTCATGACGATGATGGTATTGGTGAAGTCCACCTGCTTGCCGTGGGAATCGGTAATGATCCCGTCGTCCAGGATCTGCAAGAGGATGTTCATCACGTCCGGGTGCGCCTTTTCGATCTCGTCGAAGAGGACCACGGAATAGGGCCTGCGGCGGATCTTCTCGGTGAGTTGGCCCGCGTCGTCGTACCCCACGTAGCCCGGAGGGGACCCGATGATCCGGGAGACGGAGAACTTGTCCATGAACTCGCTCATGTCGAGCCGGATGAGGGTCTCGGGGGAGGAGAAGAGGTCGTTCGCCAGCACCTTGACAAGCTCGGTCTTGCCCACACCGGTGGGACCGGCGAAGATGAAGGACACGGGCTTGCGCTTGTAGGACACCCCGGTCCTGCCCCGTCTCACCGCTCTCGCCACGGCGTCCACCGCCTCGTCCTGGCCGACGATCCGCGCCCGGAGCCGTTCGTCCAGCTTTTCGAGCTTTTCGTATTCGCTCTCGGCGATGGTGGACGCGGGGACGCCCGTCCAGATCTCGATGACGTCGGCGAGGTCTGACTCCTTCATGCGGATATTGCCGCAGAGCTCGTCCAGATAGCGCAGTCTCTTGTCGGCCCGCATGATCTCGGCCTTGAGGTCGGCGAGCTTTCTGTACCGCTCCTCGGTGACGGCCGGATCCGCTTCCGCTTCGGAATTGATGTCGTTTTCGAGGTCCGCGCTCTCCTTCTCCGCCTGGGCCTTCCGGTCGGCCAGTTCGTGCCGCTCGGCGATCTCGGGGGAGTGGACCGCGATGTGCGCCGCCGCCTCGTCGATGAGGTCGATGGCCTTGTCGGGGAGATAGCGGTCGGTGATATACCGCTCGGACAGGGTCGCCGCGCTTTCGAGCAGGCCGTCGGAGATCTTCACCCCGTGGTAGTCCTCGTAATACTTCTTGATCCCTTTCAGGATCTCGACCGTATCGGAGACCGAGGGCTCGTTCACCATGACGGGCTGGAAGCGGCGCTCGAGGGCGGTGTCCTTTTCGATATACTTGCGGTATTCCGTCAGGGTCGTCGCGCCGATCACCTGGATCTCCCCCCGGGACAGGGCGGGTTTCAGGATGTTCGCGGCGTTCATCGAGCCCTCCGCGTCGCCGACTCCCACGATGTTGTGGACCTCGTCGATCACAAGGATCACGTTCCCCTTTTCCCGCACGTCGTTGAGCAGGCCGAGGACCCGGCTCTCGAACTGTCCGCGGAACTGGGTCCCTGCCACGAGGGCGGTGAGGTCCAGCAGGCACACGTCCTGATTCTTCAGCTTGTAGGGGACGTTCCCCTCCGCGATCCGTTCCGCGAGAGCTTCCGCGATGGCGGTCTTGCCCACGCCCGGCTCGCCGATCAGACAGGGGTTGTTCTTCTGGCGGCGGGAGAGGATCTGGATCACCCGTTCCAGTTCCCGGTCGCGGCCGACGATCTTGTCGAGCCTGCCTTCCCGGGCCCGGGCGGTCAGATTGGTGGAGTAGGTGGAGAGGTATTTGTATTCGGGAGCGGCTTCCTCTTCCCCGGCGGACTTCTTTTTCTTCTTGCTGTCGTTCCGCTTGTTCTCCCCCATCATCTTCGAGAAGTTGAAGAGGGGAGCCCGGCCGTCCGCGCTGTCGGGATTCACGGGAAGTTCGCCGTTTTCCATCATCGCTTCCATTTCGTTGTTGAAGCGTTCGATGGTCTCGTCGTCCATCCCGGTCTGGGCGAGGATATCGTCGATGGGTTTGATCCCCAGTTCTTTCGCGCACTTGACGCAGAATCCCTCCTGGGTGTCTTTGCCGTCCTTGATGGTACGCAGGAAAATGACCGCCACGCGCTTGTGGCATCTTGAGCACATAATCATGGATGTGAATTCCTTTATTTTTGGAAGAAAACGGTTTTCGGACAGGAGCCCGCGGGTTTATTTCAGCACCGCTGAGAGGAACGTGAAGATGTTGTGCTTCTCGAGGAAACTGCACAGAATGGTGTTGTTCACCGCCTCGTCGCCGAAGAGGGTCGGATCGAAGGCCCCCAGCGCGCGGACCAGAACGGACAGCACCAGAGCCAGCACCGACACGAACACGGCGGCCTCCGCGACTCCGACGAGGAACCCGAAAAACATGTTCGCCCCGTTCAGCACCGGAAGGCGGAAAATCAGGTCCAGAAGAGCGGTGATGAGCGTCATCACGAGGAAGGCCCCGAGGAAGATCACGGCGAAGGACACGGCGGAGGCGATGGCGGAGGAAGTGGGCGCGGCGATCCGCTCGGACAGGCTCCGCACGGATTCCTCACCCGCCCGGTCGATCCCCGTCATGAGGTCTTTGACAACGGAGACGTCGATATGGTAGTTGGCAAGCGTGTCGCGGAAACGGTCGGGGAAATCCGTAATCAACTTGTCGAGGTTGAATAATTCGTTCCCGTCGGAAGGCGGAGTAATCGCCCTCAGAAATTCGTGTACCCTGTCCGTGATCCGCTCTCTGAGGAAGCGTTCCTCCACCCAAGCGGAGAGAGCGGGAGTAAAGGCATAAGCCGCAATGGCGGAGACCACGGTGGAGATGAATCCCATCACCGAGCGGACAAAGCCTTTCCGCGCGCCCGCCCAGACGCAGAAAACGGCGGTAAAGATCAGAATGGCATCAATGGCAAGCGTCATGGCGTACCTCCGGGAAGGGATAGAAGTTGTTAGTGGTTAGGGGCTGGTGGCTGGTAGAGTGAGGAGTTAGGAGTGAGGAGTGAGGAATTGGGGAGCAGAGTTTTGGAGTTTACGGATATGATCGCTTCAAAATCTGCGCGAGGTGGGACAAACGGTTTCTGACATACGGAAACGCGTCCAACGCCGAATGCGCGCCTGAAACGCTGCCGGAGGCCGCAGGGCTTGTCCTGCGCATGTTTCGGCTGCATGAACGGAGACCGCGCGGGGTTGACGTCATGTTCAGCTCGTCAAATCCGCAGTTTGAACAGGCACGCGAGGGATCGGCGGATTCTCCGGCTGCCTTCCGCGCGTCCCCTTCCATCCTTATCCCTCAAATACAAATCATATCCTTCCGCCGCACTCCATCCCGCCGCGGATTTTCTTTTCCGCAGACGGATCAGAGAGCCCGGCGTTGCAGATTCCCAAAAAAGGACTGCTTTTCAGTCTCAGTCGTCGAAGATCTGGGAGGCCGAGGTCTTCTGGCAGAGGAGGGCTCCGGCGTTGAGGGGGACGAGGTCGAGGATCTCGCCGTTCTCGGGCCGGTACGTCTCCGTTCCGCCGCCCGGGAGGATCCGCACGACGCTGTCCGCGGTCCTCAGATAGGCGAGGGCGTCGTTCGTGTTCCGGCCCATCCGCACCCCGACGATCCGCTCCCGCAGGACCGAGTCGCAGAGGACCTCCCCCGCCGCGTCGAGCACCAGGGCCCGGTATTCGCTCCCGAGGGCGTTGACCTGTCCCACGAGCGCCGCCGAACCTCCGCGGATATCGGCGTATTTCAGCGTCATGCCGGTGAGGGACACGGTTTTCTGCCGGATCCCGTAGGCGTCGTAGTAGCAGACCGCGGAATCGCAGAGCACCACGAAACCGCCGTTCGCCGCCGCGCTCAAGAGGGGCATCTGATGGGAGAGCATATCCTTCGCGAGGGGCGTCTCCTCTCCCCGGCGGCAGATCTCGATCTCGCAGTCGAAGTCAGTGGACGACGGGACCGCGGAGGCGACGAGGAACTGATCCCCCTTCTCCGAGATCGCGGCAGAGAGCACGTAGCCGTCCTTGTAGCTGAGCATCGTCCGGTTGAAGGCGGCGTTGTAGAGTTCCACCACGAACCGGGTGTCCCGCGAACGGGTGACGAGCACGAGGGATCCGTCGGAGGCGATGTCCCCCGCGATGATCGGCTCGTCGGTCTCCCGGCTGACGATCCGGGCGAGCTGGTTGTAGACGGACCATCCCGTCCCCCCGAGATCGTAGACCAGCATGTACCGGTCGGAGGGGGCGAGCACCGGGTCTGCGTAGCTCTGGGATTCGGAGATCACCGAGAGCCCGTTTTTGTCGAAATAGCGGTAGAAGTCGGATCCCGTGACCGCGACGCCTCCCCGGAACCAGGAAAACCGGGTGCTCGAGGATCCGTTGTAGACGATCTTGCCGAAATCGCGCCCGCCCTCGTCCGCCGCCGTCCCGAAATCCCGGGCCAGATAGGAGAGGTTTTCGGTGGTGATATAGTCCGAGCCGAACACGAAGATCGCGCAGATCGTGACGAGGAACAGGGCCATGCAGACCACCCCGGCGGCAGTGTACCGCTTTGCCACCCGGGCGTAATAGCGGTTGACTTCCGCCTCGATCTTACCGGCCACGGCCAGCCGCCGCTTGGTTTCTTCAGGCATGGGAATTGTCCTTTCGGGGAGTTGTCGCAGGGAGTTTGACGAACCCGCCGGGAAAGTTTTTGATCGACCTTTTTTCAAAATGGTCACAAGGTGTCGGGACAGCGTCCTGACCCGAGGTCCGCAGACCTCGGAACACCCACTGCTTCAAAAAAGTTCCTCTTTTTGGTTCTCGCGTTCAACTTGTTGAACCGGCTCCTCGCTGAAGGAGAAAAAGAACGGCGGAATGATAAATGATAGTGTGTCTTCATTTCGATAAGCTCAATCCGCTCACTCGCACCGCCAGTCGATGGGGAACGGATAGTCGACGCGGGAGAGGAAGAGTCCCCGGGCGGGAGCGGTCCTTCCGGCACGGGAGCGGTCCTTCGCTTCGAGGATGTCCGGGAGGGATCCGGGATCCAGCGTTCCCCGGGCGCAGTCGGCGAGGGTCCCCGCGATGATGCGCACCATGTTGTAGAGGAATCCGTCGGCCTCCGCCGTGACCGTGATCTCATGCCCCCGCCGCTCTACCGTCAGGGCGGTCACGGTCCGGGTGGCGTCGGCGATCTTCGATCCGGCGGCCATGAAGGAGGTGAAATCGCGCTTTCCGGGGATGAGGGACGCCGCCCGCTCCATCCGTTCGAATCCCCCGTCCGTGACCGGCGCGGAAAGATGCCACGAAGTCCGGTCCGAAAAGGGATCCCGCCACGGGGCGTCCGTCATGCGGTAGCGGTACTGCTTCCCGACGGCAGAATAACGGGGATGAAAGCTGTCCGGGACCGCTGCCTCCCCGCATATCGAGATGTCCGGGGGCAGGAACCGCGCCATCGCCCGGTGCACCCGTCCCACGGGAATGCGGAGCCAGTCTTCCCCTGGGGATTCTCCGGGATCCCGGGCGGGCTCGGCGGTGAGGCAGAATCCGGTGGCGTGGACCCCGGCGTCCGTCCGGCTGCACCCCGTCACGCGGCAGGGGAATCCGAATCCCTCCGAAAAGGCGGCGGTCAGGGTCCGCTGGATCGAAGGCTTCGGCGAGACTTCGTCGTTCTGCGCCTGATACCCCGCGTACCCGGATCCGTCGAACATGATCTTGCATAGAAGTTTCATATCTGCGATTTCCCGCCGCTCATATCGTGACGTTGAGGAGCGGGAAGAACCGGTTGAGCAGGACAACCCCGGCTCCCAGCGCGAGGATCAGGCAGAAGAAGGCCCAGTCCTTCGGCTCGCTTTTCAGGGAGTTCATTCTCGTGCGGCCCTCTCCGCCGGTGTAGCAGCGGCACTCCATCGCCGTCGCCAGTTCGTCCGCCCGCCGGAACGCCGAGATGAAGAGGGGGATGAGGATCGGGATCAGCGCGCGTCCCCTCTGGATCAGGCTCCCGGTGGTGAAATCCGCGCCGCGGGCCGTCTGGGCGTTGATGATCTTGCGGGTCTCGTCGATAAGGGTCGGGATGAACCGCAGGGCGATGGTCATCATCATGGAGAATTCGTGGACCGGCACGCGGAGCTTTTTCAGAGGGTTCAGAAGCTGTTCGAGGGCGTCGGTCAGAGCCAGCGGCGTGGTGGTGTAGGTGAGGAACACCGAGGTCGCCACGATCAAAAGCATGATGCGCAACACGATCAGGCAGGCGTTGACGATCCCCTCCCGGTAGATGCGGATGAAATGGAATTCGAAAATCAGGTGGTCCCCCGGCATGAAGAAGATGTTGATGACCGCCGTGAACACGATGATGAACATGAGCGGCTTCATGGCCTTGAGGATCAGCCGGGGCGGGATCTTCGTCATGAGCACGAAGACGACGGCGGCGGCGGTCAGAAGGACGAAGGCCGTCAGGCTCCGGGCGAGGAAGATCACCACGATGAAGACGAGGGAAATGAGGATCTTGACGCGGGGGTCCAGCCGGTGGATGAGGGAGTCGCCCTCCACGTACTGACCGAAGGTGATATCGGATCTCAATGTTCGGCCCCGGCCTTTCCCGCCGCACCGGTCCCGTTCTTCCCGGCGGCGTCTTTCACGTTTTCAAAATTGACGGGAGCGGCCCCGATGTGCTCGAGGATCTTGCCGACGGCGTAGTCCACCGTGTAGACGTCCCGGCCGATATCCACGCCGAGCTCTCCGAGAGCCGCCGCGACCCGGGTGACGAGGGGCACGTCCAGACCGACGGAGGCAAGCTGTTCCGCTTCGGAGAAGACCTCCGCCGTGGGACGGTGCATGAGGATCTTCGCGCGGGCCATGACGATGACGTCGTCGCAGTACATCGCCATATCCTCCATCGAATGGCTGACGATGATGACGGTGGTGCCGCTCTCCCGGGAGAACCGCTTGACGCCGCCGAGGATGTCCCGCCTGCCCGCCGGATCGAGGCCCGCCGCGGGTTCGTCGAGGATCAGAATCTTCGGGTTCATGGCGATCACTCCGGCCAGCGCGGCCCGGCGTTTCTGTCCGCCCGACAGGTCGAAGGGGGATTTTCCGAGGAGCTCCTCCCCGATCCCGGCGAAACGGGCTGCCTCCTTCACCCTCGCGTCCAGTTCCTCCCCGCCGATCCCCATGTTCTTCGGGCCGAAGGCGATATCCTCCGCCACGGTCTCGGCGAAAAGCTGGTATTCGGGGTACTGCATGACGAGCCCGGCCTTGAAGCGGATCTCGCGGATCTTCTTCGGCTCGGCCCAGATATCGTGTCCGTCCAGAAGGACCGTCCCGCTGTCGGGTTTGAGCAGGCCGTTCAAAAGCTGGACAAGGGTGGATTTGCCGCTTCCGGTGTGTCCGATCAGTCCGGTGATGCCGCCCGATTTCACGCTCAGGCTGACGTCGTCGAGGGCGGGGACGGCACCGGGCATGTTCCGGGAATAGGTGAAGCTGACGTGATCGAGTTCGACGGCGTTCATCTCCGCGCCTCCTTTCCCGCTCCGGCTTTCGCGCGGGTCACGGCATCTGCCACGGCTTTCGCGCAGGAAGCCGGGTCGAAGAGGGTGAGGGGGACGTCGAGGCAGGCCTTTTGCAGCTTGTACGCGAGCTCGGTGGTCTGGGGCACGTCCAGCCCGGCGGCCCACATGGCTTCGGGGCGTCCGAACACCTCTTCGGGGGTGCCTTCCAGATAGATCTTCCCGCCGTTCATGACGAGGATGCGGTCTGCGAGGGCGGCCTCGTTCATGTGGTGGGTGATGAGCAGGACGGTGACGCCCTCTTTCCGGTTGAGCCGCTCGATGATCTCCATGACCTCCCGGCGTCCCACGGGGTCGAGCATGGCGGTGGATTCGTCGAAAATCACGCACCGGCGGTCCATGGCGATGGTCCCGGCGATGGCGACGCGCTGTTTCTGTCCGCCCGAGAGGTTGTAGGTCTGACGGCGGGCGAATTCGGTCATGCCCACGTCGGCGAGGGCTTCGTCCACGCGGCGGCGGATCTCGGCGGGGGGGAGTCCCAGGTTTTCGCATCCGAACGCGACGTCCTCCTCCACGATGGTGGCGACGATCTGGTTGTCCGGGTTCTGGAACACCATGCCCACGTCCCGTCTGGCGGCAAGAATGTCCTCCTCCGCGGCGTCCTCGGCGGTGATCTCCCGTCCCGCGACCCAGAGGCGGCCGCTGTCGGGGAAATTGACCATGCAGAGGAGTTTGGCGAGGGTGGATTTCCCGGAGCCGTTGTGACCGAGGATCGCGGTGAAGGACCCCTCGGGGATCTCGAAGCTCACGCCGTCGAGGGCCCGCACCGGTCCGGTCTCTTCGTCGCCGGGGTAGGAAAAGGTGAGGTTTTCGGCTTTTATGATGGGATTCATGGATTTTCCTTATCGTAGATCTGTTTGGGAGTGACGCTTCCTCTCACCGGAAGAAGACCCGGACCGACGCGCCGCTCGGGAGGAAAAGCCCGCTGTCCGTGACGGGAAGGGCGGTCTCGCCTACCTCGACTTCGGCGCGGCTTCGCAGACCGGCGGGGAGGGCGGAGAGGAGGATGTACTGCATCACCGCCGGGGAGAGGCCCGTGGTGTAGGAATTGATGAGGAAGAACAGGGGATCGGGGGAGAGGAGCTTGACGGCCTCCCCCACCAGCTCGTCCGCGCAGTCCTCGAGCTTCCAGAGCTCGCCCCGGGGTCCGCGGCCGTAGGAGGGGGGATCCATGATGACGCCGTCGTAGGTGTTCCCCCGGCGGATCTCCCGGGCGACGAACTTCGAGCAGTCGTCGACGATGTAGCGGCAGGGGGCGTCCTCTAGGCCGGAGAGCTGCATGTTTTCCCGGGCGGCGTTCGTCATGCCCTTCGAGGCGTCGACGTGGACGAGGGAGGCTCCGGCTTTCGCGGCGGCGACGGTGGCTCCTCCGGTATAGGCGAAGAGGTTGAGGACTTTCGGGGCCTCCGTTTTGCGGCCGGAACCGAGGGCTTCGCGGATCACCCCGGCGGTCCAGTCCCAGTTCGCGGCCTGTTCGGGGAAGAGGCCGGTGTGCTTGAATCCCATGGGACGGAGGCGGAAGGTGAGGTCCCCCGCGGCGGAGGGATAGGAGACGCACCAGCTCTCGGGCATCCGGTTGACGACCCAGGAGCCGCCCCCGCCCTGACGCCGGTAGACGCCGTCGGCCCGGTTCCAGAGGGGATTCGTCCGGGGGTGATGCCAGATCACCTGCGGGTCGGGGCGGACGAGGATATGACTGCCCCAGCGTTCGAGGCGTTCCCCGCCCTCGGCGTCGATGAGTTCGTAGGATTTCCAGTGGTCGGAGATGAACATGTCGGATTCCGTTCTTTATCTGTATATATCGTTATTGTGATTCTTTCCGGAATGATGATCGGCTGTTTTTACGCTGTACTTTTCTCCTTTATCGAGGAGCCGGTTCAACAAGTTGAACGCGAGTACCAAAAGAAGAACTCCCAGGAAGTCATGGGTGTTCCAACGTCTGCGGACGTCGGCAAGGGCTCTGCCCCTTGACTGGGGAGCTGCGCATCCCCGGCAAACTTTTTGAAAAAAGTTTGACCAAAAACTTTATGGCGGCGTTCGTTTTCACTGGGGCGTCCGACGGGTCTGGGCTTCTTCCTCCGCCCGTCTTCTCTCTTCGATCTTCTCGACCTTTGCGAGCAGTTCGGCGTTCCCTCCGTTGAGCTTCGACGCCCATACGGCCCGGCTTCCCTTCCCCTCCTCGCCGATCTTTCCGGCCATGGTGGTGGGGCGGTTGTAGTATTCCGCCAGCCTCGACGTGCCGGTGTAGGAGTGGCAGATGGCGGCGGCCAGGGCGTCGGCGGTGTCGTCGGGCTTCGGGGGTTCCTTCAGTCCGAGGAAGGAGGTGACCATGCGGATGACCTGTCCCTTGTCTGCCCTTCCGTACCCGGCGACGGCTCCCTTGATCTGGAGGGGGGTATATTCGAAGATCCCGACGCCGTTCTGCCGGCAGGCGAGGAGAATGACGCCTCTCGCCTCCGCGACGATGATGCCAGTCTTCTGGTTGGTGTTGAAGAAGAGTTCCTCGACGGCGGCGGAATCGGGCTTGTAGGTTTTGATGACGGCGGTGAGTTCCCGGTGGACTTCCCACAGCCTGTCCTCGGTCCTCATATCGGAGGAGGTGGTGATGGATCCGTAGTCGAGGGGTTTCAGTTTTCTGCCGATCCCCTGACTTTCGATGACGCCCCACCCGACGATGGCGATCCCGGGGTCGATTCCGAGAATGATCATATCTCCTCCGCTGTCCCGTCCCTTCGGGCGCAAGCCGATTCCTGCCCCGATTATAACAGTTTACAGAAGAATATTATACCACAGAGGGAACGTGATGTCAAATCTCAATCTGTGAATTTTGTATTGCCTCCCTTTTTCGTCCGATCTTTACAAAATCAGATAGATTCCGGCTCTTTTTCGTGGTAAGATGGATAAAACGAACGCCCGAGGTGTGGTCATGGCACAGAAATCCAAACGAAACGGCGCGGATGCAGGCGCGCGCGAAGCAGTCCGGCGGATCCTTTCGGCGGGGTCGGCGTCGGCCCGGTCCTACCGGCTCCCGGCGGAGGGAGGTCCCCAGCTGACGATGACGGGGGAGGAGGCGGCCCGGGGGAATCTGCCCGTTCTTCCCGTCCCAGCGCTGTCGGAGGCCCTCGCGTCCCTGCCGTCTTTGAAAGACGCGGGGGAGGCGGATCTCGAGCTATGGTCGCGCCGCCGCCGGTTTTTTCTGATGCCCCCGGACCGGGACCGTCCCATGGCGATCGCCGCCGCCGCAGACGAGCTGGTGAAGGCGGGGTACGCCCGGATCCTCCTTCTGACGGACACCCCGTCCGAGCGGGACGCTCTGGGCGATTTCCTGCGCATGGCGGGGCCGGGGATCGGAAACGCAGGCGCTGCGGTCTATCTTCCCCCGGACGGCGGAGCCCGGGAACAGGGACGGGCGTTCGCTCCGGTATACGGCTATCTGACGGGGGACGGAGCGCAGATCCTCGCCCTGGACCTCGCCTCCTTCTGCCGCCGGATGAATCTGCTCCGGCGTCCGGTCTTCTCGGGCGGGCGGTCCTTTGCGGATCTGATCGCGGAGGGGGAACCGGCGCTCCTCTGCTCCTCCCGTTCGGCGGACGGAGCGCGGAATCTCTGGCGTGCGGCCCAGATCTTTTCCCCCGCCCTCTCCTTCCTCTTCTGCGCGGGTCCCCGCCGCATCCGGGACGCCGTGATCTCCCAGGCCGAATCCCCCCGGGGAAGGGCGAAAAAGCAGGAAGACGCTCCTGCGCCGGAACAGATTAGTTTTGAGTGAGGAATGAGGAGTGGCCAGCGGCTAGTGGTTAGTGGCTAGTAGACTGTCCTCACGAACTGTCCGCGACGGGGCGGAGTTTAGTTTGGGAATTTCGGGAGTAATTAATGGGAAAAGGATTGGGCACGGGACGCGCGGTCCTTTTGCCGGAAAATGGGGCGATCCCCGCGCGTTTTCACCGACTGCGGATTTGACGAGCCGAACATGGCGCCAACCCCGCACGGTCTCTGTTCGGACAGCCGAAACATGCTCGGAGCAAGCTCCTCGGCCTTGCGGCGGTGATTCAGGCGCGCATTGAAAGGGGACAGAGTGCGGTCGGTCGGGATGATGTTTCACGTGAAACAATTCTTCATTCAGGGCGGCTGACCCCGTGGTTCCGCTTTTCTTTGTCATTCTGAGGAGCCTGCGACGAAGAATCTTTGCGCTTCATCATACAGCCGCAGTCATAGTCGGAGGATCCCCGCAGAAGAAATGAAGACTGTTTTCCGACTTTAACTACGCTTGCAAATCCAGTGCAAAGATTCTTCGCTGACAGCACGACTGTGTCGGTGCGTCAGAATGACACCGTGAAGGCGGAATGGGACGTGCGGCGGCCTGTCTGACGGAAAAGCCCGCAGGATTGTTTCAAATGAAACATTACCACCAAACTCCGTATCTTTCTTGATCCGCGCGAGGTTAGACAATCCGATCCGGAATCCTGAAAACGCGTCCAACGCCGAATGCGCGCCTGAATCTCCGCCGGAGGCCGCAGGATTTATCCTGCGCATGTTTCAGCCGCACGAACAAAGACCGCGCGGGGTTGGCTCCCTGTTCCGGCTCGTCAAATCCGCAATCGGTGACAGCCCGCGGGGATCGCTCCATTTACAGGCTGAACAGCCGCGCGTCCCAACGCCGACTCCTTTCCCCTCAAATCCCCCCGATCATCCCCCGCAAAACTCCCCCCCGCCCCGGACCGACTCCAAACTTAACTCCTCCCTCGCTCCTCTGACAACTAACCTCTCCCAACTAACATCTTTTTTGTGGGATTTTTCTTTCCGGAACCTCTTTACAAAACCCTCCGGCTGTGGTATAATGGGCGTACCTCTGTCAGAGGGTTCTTTTTTGTGCGTTCCGCCGCTCCGGTCAAGCCGCGGTCCGCTCCCCTTGCAGAGGGAGGTACAAGATCTGACCGGCCCGGATCTCCGGACATGCTTCCGGTCTCCCGCCGCGCAGAAATTTTCAAGGAGGTGCCGATATGAGAGTGAAGATTACCCTTGCCTGCACAGAATGCAAACAGCGCAACTACGACACGAAGAAGAACAAGAAGAACGACCCCGACCGTCTCGAACTCAAGAAGTATTGCCGGTTCTGCCGCAAGCATACTCTCCACAGAGAAACGAAGTAATCGTCAAGGAGCAGGAAAATGGCTGACAACGAAAAGAAAACCGCCGAAGCCCCGAAGCCCGAAAAGAAGAAGAGCGACAAGCCCTCCGTCTTCCAGAGATTCGGCGCGTGGCTGAAAACCGTCCGCGCGGAGTGCAAGAAGATCACCTGGGCGAGCTGGGATTCCGTGAAGCAGAACAGCTTCGTCGTGATCGTGACCTCCATCGTGTTCGCGGTCGCCCTCGGCATCCTGGATTACCTGTTCAATTCCGCGATCCTCGGTCTGTCCCGCCTCTTCTGAGTCCGGGTCCGCGCCGCCCATCCCTATTCCGCGACGGAGGAGCACTGACCAATGAGCGATATCAATGAAATGAACGAAGGCCTGAAATGGTATGTCGTGCATACCTATTCCGGCTATGAAAACAAAGTCAAGACCAATCTTGAAAAGATCATCGAGAACCGCGGCATGAGCGACCGCATCACCGACATCCGCATTCCCACGGAAGTCGTGGTGGAGTCCGACGGAGGCCGTGAGAAGGAAGTCGAATCCAAGATCTTCCCCTCCTACGTCCTCGTCAAGATGGTCATGACGGACGAGACCTGGCATGTCGTCCGCAACATCCGGGGCGTGACCGGCTTCGTAGGACCGGGATCCAAACCGGTCCCCCTGACCGACGAAGAAACCGCCGCCTATATTCAGGAAGAGCCCGTCAAGATCGCCGTTTCCTCCATTGCGGTGGGAGACACGGTGAACATCGTGGACGGCGTTTTCCGCGGATACAGCGGCAGACTCACCCGGATCGACGAGGAGACCGGCGAGGTCACCGTGGTCGTCTCCACCGTGGGCCGCGACATCCCCGTCAACCTCGACCGCAAACTGGTCGAAAAGGCAGCGGACTGACCGTAACCGCATCCGTCCTGCCGAAGGGAGGGGCGCACCTCCCGAAAGAAGGGGGACCTTCCCCCGCCGTGCGCCGATTCAGTGGGAGGGACGTTAATTTTTCTGAAACGTCCCGATTGATTACCACTTCGGAGGAAAAACTGCTATGGCAAAGAAAGTAATCGGCTATATCAAGCTTCAGCTTCCCGCCGGTAAGGCGACACCCCAGCCGCCCGTAGGTCCCGCCCTCGGCGCATACGGCGTCGCCATCCCGAACTTCACCAAGGAATTCAACGAGAGAACGAAGAACGACATCGGACTCATCATCCCCGTCGTCATCACCGTCTACGCCGACCGGTCCTTCACCTTCATCACGAAGACCCCTCCGGCTCCCGTTCTCATCAAGAAGGCCTGCGGCATCGAAACCGCTTCTCCCACCCCGAACAAGACGAAGGTCGCCTCCATCACCAAGGAACAGATCCGTCAGATCGCCGAAACCAAGATGAAAGATCTGAACGCCGGTTCCATTGAGGCCGCCATGAGCATGATCGCCGGCACGGCCCGCTCCATGGGCGTGACCGTCGCAGACTGAGGAGGTGCGGAAAAATGTTCAAGAGCAAGAAATATATCGACAGCACGAAGCTGATTGAAAAGTCCCGTCTCTACGATCCCGCCGAGGCGATGGATCTCGTGACGAAGACCTCCAAGGCTAAGTTCGACGAAACCGTCGAGGTTCACGTCCGTCTGGGCGTCGACTCCCGCCATGCCGACCAGCAGGTCCGCGGCGCGATCGTTCTTCCTCACGGCACCGGCAAGTCCGTCCGCGTTCTTGTGTTCGCCAAGGGCGAGCGCGCGGATCAGGCCAAAGCGGCCGGCGCGGAATTCGTGGGCGACACCGATCTCGTCGAGAAGATCCAGAAGGAAAACTGGTTCGATTTCGACGTCGTCATCGCCACCCCGGACATGATGGGCACCATCGGCCGTCTGGGCCGCGTCCTCGGTCCGAAGGGCCTCATGCCGAACCCGAAGGCCGGCACCGTCACGATGGACGTGGCAAAGGCCGTTCAGGAAGCCAAGGCCGGTAAGATCGAATACCGTCTCGACAAGACCAACATCATCCACTGCCCCATCGGCAAGGCGTCCTTCGGCATCGAGAAGCTGAACGAGAACTTCGACACGCTCCTCGGCGCGATCATCAAGGCGAAGCCCGCTGCCGCGAAAGGCCAGTATATCAAGAGCTGCGTCGTGGCTTCCACGATGGGCCCCGGCATCAAGATCAACCCCTCGAGAATCGGCGGCTGATTTTCTGCCTGAAAAGAAAAATGACAGAACCTGCGAAAAACGTGGGTTCTGTTTTTTGTTTCGGCCGAGGCGGGATAGAGTTCATCCTGTTCCGACGGGGTATGATACTATTCTCGCTCTAAAAAGCTAACTATATGGGTTTTGATCGCTCTCCGTAGAGTGCGAACAATCTATGATTGTGAGCTCACGAACGATAACTCTGA
>CACZNC010000005.1 GCA_902782445.1 uncultured Ruminococcus sp. | reverse complement strand
ATATCAGGGTTATCCTTCGCGAGCTCACGGCAAGGCCGTTCGCATTCTACGGAGAGCGATCAAAACCCATGAAGACAGCTTTATAGAAAGAATATAGTAGAACAAAAAAGAAACGCATCCTTTCGGACCGTTCCTTTCCGGCGCTCCCGCTGACTGAGACGACAGATCTGATCCCTCCTGTCGTCCCGGCGGGAGCTTTTTTCATGCGGGTCGATGCGGGGGGCGAGTCTTACAGCCGGATTTCCTTCGGGAACGCCTCCTGCCGCAGGATCCCCCACATCTTGTCGATATAGGCGAGGGTGTAGTAGTTCTCGTAGTAGTGGTAGTAAAACGCGCCCTTCATGGTCATGCGGTAGATCCCGCCCTCTTCTTCGATAAACCCGAGCCGCTTCGCCAGCCGGATCTCCGCGCCGTACATCTTTTCGAGGGGCACCCCGAAGAACGTCTCAAACGCCGCCGGATCGACCCTTGTGCTGTACGCCGTCCAGAAGAGATAGTAGATCATCCGCTGCCGTTCGGTGAACCGGAGGGTCAGGGAGGTCGGGAGGGTCCCGGCGTCGATCCTTTTGATGTATTCCTCTGCCGAGAAGGTGTTGATCTTGAACTGGCGCCGCAGACAGGTGGCGGCGGAGCACCCGAATCCGAGAAAATTGTCCCGCGTCATGGAGGAATACCGGGCCTGCCCGTCGCGCGAAAAGGTCCAGATCGAGTCCCTGGCGTACCCCTTTTCTTCACAATACAGCGTCAGCCGGTCGAGCAGGGCGCGCTTTTCTTTATTCCGCATGGGCCTGATCCTGCCCGAGGTGAACGAGAAATCAATGAACGGGTAGACCGCTGTGTGATTCGCCCCGACGGCGAACGCGGCGTCGACGTCCACTTTCAGGTCTTCGAAGGTCTGATCCGGCAGGGCGAAAATGAAATCCATCGAGACCGTCTCGAAGGGCACCTCTTTGAGCGCGGTCCTGAGAGCGTCGGCGTCGACCGGTTTCCGGCCGAGGATCCGCTGAAACTTCGGCTGAAAGGACTGGATCCCGATGCTGATCTTCGTCACGCCCGCGTCCCTGAGCTTGTGCAGAACGGATGGGGTGACGTCGTCCGGGTGCAGTTCCATGCCGATGCCCTCGGTGACGGTGAAGTGCTCCCGGATCGCCGAGAGGATCTCCCCGGCACGGTCTGCGGCCAGCGCGGGCGTTCCTCCGCCGAAGTACAGGCTTGTGACCGTCTTTTTCCCGGGGAACTGACTCCCCACGAGCCGGATCTCCCCGATCAGCGCGTCGATATACCGGGAACAGAGCTCCGCGTCGTAGGGAACCTTGCAGTACGGACAAAACCCGCAGACGGTCCGGCAAAAGGGGATGTGCACGTAAAGCCCGAGGTTTTCGCAGTCCCCGTAGGGCAGGACCTCGTCGTACTCCCGGCGGAAGAGAAAAGGCCGGAGGGACCGGGTGAGCCAGCTCCGCGTCAGATCGGTCAGAATACGCATCGCGCCTCCTCCTCAGACGTATTTCAGATAGGTCCGGAGCATTTCGAAAACCACCTTCGGTTTTCCCCGGAACAGAAGCGTATACTCCGCGACGAAGAAATACCCGCACTCCGCGCAGAGCCCCGGAACGTCGATGCAGCGTCCGCACACGGAAAGCCGGCCGTTCTCCATCACCACGCACTGGCGGCAGGGCGTCGGAAAGCTGTTTTCGATCAGGTACGGAAACGCGCTTTTCAGATTGAAGACGGGAGCGCCCTCCTTCATCATGTCCGCGATGACGGCGCAGCAGGCTTTCTTTTCCTCCTTCGAGAGCGCGAGTTCCCGGGTGTCGGGGTAGGGCGTGTGGAAATTGAAGGAGACTGCCCGCACGTTTTTCGTTTCCCGCGCGAGGATGCAGACCTCCCGGACGGCGTCTTTGTTGAGCCGGTTGATCGCCATGTAAAAGCAGATATTGTCCGCCGTGGCGTTTTGGACGTTCTCCATGATGACATCGAAGGTCGGGCCGCGGACGAGATCATGCCGCTCCCGGGCCCCGTCCAGACTGAGCAAGATCAGGTCCGCCTCGGGCAGGTCGATGGGAAAGGTCCCGTTCGTCACGACGTTGACGATCAGAAATCCCATGTCCTTCGCTTCGGTCACGAGATCGCGGAGGTTTCTGTCTCCGTCCCGCCAGAGAAAGGTCTCCCCACCGCAGAAGAACAGGATGCGGACGCCCATATCGTACAGCTTGTGCATTTCGTCTCGGATCTGCGCATAAGGGTACAGGACGGAGGTGATGTTGTTGACGGAACAGTGCCTGCATTTCAGATTGCACCGGTCCGTCACGATGATCGTCCCGAGGATGGGGTCCGTTTTGCGGAACAGGATCGTTTTCAGCCCGAACCGGGCGAGGGAAAGAAAGGAGGATGGTTTCATAGCGTTTTCAAAAAGGATTTTTCAGGATTTCTTGATTTTACAGAAGAGGTACCATCCCCATTATACCCGAAAAAAACGCCCCTGTCAAGAGCGTTTTCTGTTTGTCTTTTCGTGTGCCGAACCCGGTCCGAAGCCTCCCGTCCCGAGATCGGAAGAGAGGCCCTTTCCGCTTCGGCTCCGGCCGCTTTATCCGTCCAGCTCGTCCCCGCCGCCGTCCCCGGCCCACATCGCGCCGAAAACGTCGAAGGAATCGACCTGCTTTCCGTCCCTGTCCGCCACGTTCAGCGCCCAGCCCCAATCCTGCCTGCGGAACGTGAGGGTGTACCCGGCTTCGAGCGGCACCTCGTCTGCCCCGTAATACATGCCGTCCGCCGAGAACATGTGGATCACGTATTTCCCGGGGCCGCCGAGGGATGAAAGCGAAAGACTGCTCTCTCCGTCGGTTTCGAGCTCGTCGATGGTCGGCGTGCTGTACGGGAGATCCCGGTTTTTCTCGGTGTCGGGCAGGATCCAGACGTCGGTGGTCTCCACCTTGTTGACAAAGGTGATTTCACCGTCCTCCGTCGGTTCGGCCGTTTCGCTGCCGGCGGGTTCCGGTTCCTTTTCCCGGCAGGCGGTCAGAAGCAGGACGGAAGCTCCGAGCAGAAGCAGGGAGAGAAGAATGAGACTCGGTTTCACGGGTTTTCGCCTCCTTTTTGATTCTTATCTTTCCGGGTTTTCGTCCGGGGGATTCGTCGGGCGTCGCGGGCAGACGGTTTTTCCGCCGTCTCCCGGATCCCTTATTCCCCCGTCCCCATCGCCTTTTCGATGGTTTTTTCGAGGACTTTCAGGCTGCTCTTGACCTTCGACGTGTAGTTCGTGTTGTTCGAGCCGAAGAGATTCGTGAAAATGCCGTCCTTGACCTGCTCGCAGAACATCGTCATGCCGAGATCGTAACAGATGGAATCCATGATGAGGTCCAGCATCTGGGAGGAAACGCTGTCCCGGCTGACCTTCTGTTTCAGCGTGACTTCATAATAAGCGGGCATGACGTCCCTCCACGACAGCCAGTGCAGGGTTTCGAGGACCGCGCCGCTAAGGACGGGATCCTTCGCCGTCACGGGAACGGTCATCGCGCGGGTCCCGGCTTCCACGAGCACGCCGTAGCGGTCCTGATCCTCCGTGTACTTCGGGAAGGGGATGATGCCAAAGTCGGAGACCATTTCGCGCAGGGTGATGGTGCTGAAGAACGTGTGGTCCGCGAAGAGCGCCTGATCTTCCTGGAAGAAGGTCTCGGTGCGCCAGTAGCTGTTGGAATCCGTGGTTTTGGTGTACCACATGCCGCTTTCCCACAGATCGTTCGTCACGCGGGTGAAGATCTCCTCGATCATCGGGTCGGAGAGGAGCCGCACTTCCACGGTCCCGTCCTCCGCTCTGTCGATGGTGCGGTGGCGGGAAGCCGCGAGGAAATTGTCCGGCAGGGCATTTGTCGCGCCGACGATCCCGTAGACATCCTCCATGCCCCATGCGCCGTCTCCGTCAGCGTCCCGGCTGGCCGCCTGAACCATCGCCATCATGCGGTCGTAGGTCCAGTCCCCGGCGAGAACGAGATCGAAGGGGTTGTCGAGGCCCAGATCCCGGAGCATGTTCTGGTTGAACAGGAGAACGTGGGTCATGTCGTAAAGGCAGATCTGGGTCGCCCCGTAGGAAATGAACATGTGGGAGGTGAAATTGATCGCGTCGTTCACGTCCCGGAACCACCAGGGCTTTTCCGTGTTCACGTGTTCCAGTTCCCGCTGATCCGTGAAATACCCTTTCCCGGTCATGTTGAACGCGCGCCGTTCGAGAAGCATGGCAAGATCGAAACTCGAATCTCCCGCTTCAACGGAATTGGTGAACGTGTTCAGGGCCGCGTCGGAAGCGCCGGGAACGAGGTCGTCGAGGAATTTGATGTTGTACTTCTCCGCGACCGCCTGGGTCCGGTCGAACATGGCGTCGTTCAGAACGTCTCCGGTCTGCTCGTTGATCGCGGTGATGGAATGCTGGGTCTGGGTGGAACTGGTCAGAACGATGAAATCCACCCCCTTGAAATCCGTGTCGGGGATGTCGTCGGTGAGCGGAGGATCCGTTTCGGCCGCGGTTTCGATTTCGCCCCCCTCGTTCGACGGCGCGGGAGCGGTTTCGTCCGTGCCGCCGCCCCCGGGCTGGGAACAGGCAAAGGCGGAGGTGGAAAGCAAGAGGGCGAGGAACAGGGCAAGACGTTTTTTCATAGGGACCTCCCTGCATGTTGATGGCCTGAATTCATTATAACAGAATTTTATTGAAACTGCAAGGGAAAAACGGGATCGGCGAAAGGAGAGGGGCGCGGGATCTTCGTCCTTTCCGTCGTACAGATTGGCGGATTTCTTCTGAGGCGCGATCCGGCTGTCAGACCGTCGGCTTTACCCGCATCCCTTCGATGTGGACGTCCGCGTTGACGATCAGCTTTCTGTCCCGGGCGATCTCCAGACCCTTTTCGAGGGGCATCCCGGGGCAGGGGATCAGATAGATGACCTGGTCTTCCCGCAGTCCCGCCGCGTAGAGGGCGAGATCTTCGGAGGCCCGGTCGTTGAGCTGGACGCTTCTCAGGTGCGGCATTTTCGCAAACAGCGGGATCAGGTGCCCGTGACTGCCGCAGAGGTGGATCATGCCCCCGCGGGGATAGGCGGCGAGGAGGGCGTCGTCGAGAGGCATGATAAACTCCTCGTAGAGGGCGGGGGACACAAGCTGGGTGCTGCATCCGCAGAGCTGGCCGTATCCCGGGGGCTGGGTCCGTCCCCAGGAGATCACGGGCTGGATGCGCTCGATCGGGAACCGGTCCAGATACCAGCGGTGGAGCCGGATCAGCACGTCGTTGATGACGCCGAGATCGTGCTTTGCCGCCTCCGGCTCCGCCAGCATCGCGACAAGGATCTCCTGTCCGTAGAGGTTGAGGGCGATGTTCAAAGCGCTGGCGATGGTGGGGAGCCCGAACAGCGGGACCGTCGTGCCCGCGGCGAAAAACGCCTCCGCATACTCTTTTGCGAGATTCCACGTCTCATTGTTTTCGAGATCCGGCTCCTTCAGTTCCCCGACGGGGGTCTCGAGATAGAGATTGTACCACTGACCGCTTTTGAAGAAGACCTCGGAACCGAAGATCCGGTCCACGAAATGGACGCCGTAAAACCCCTGTTCCACGCAGGCGGGCCGGAACTGGTCCTCCCGCAGAGCCCCTTCCATCCGATCCGCCAGCGCGCAGAGATCCTTTTCCGCCATGCGTTCCGGGTCCCGGTAGAGGGGAGCCCCGTCCGCGCCGAATTCCAGATGCCAGCTTGAAATGCCGTTCAGAACCAGCGGGCCTTTCTCCTCCCCCTCGAATATTTCGCGCATCTTCCCGAACCACGCGTTCTGATTCGAGAGAACTGCTTCGCTGCAAAGCCGCTCCATGGTCTTCGGATCCATTGCTTCATCCTCCTCCGCCGCATGATCGGACCGCTTCCGGGACACGCAGAATGATATGCGTGGGGCCACCGCTCCTATTGTATCACATCCCGCGGGAGAGCGCAAGAGGGAAAACGAATTGACTTCCGGCTTCCTCTGTGGTATAATGGGAGCAGCATAAGACGGAAAGGAAGGGACCGCTATGGAATACGTCAGAGTGACGGCGGACAACATCGGAACGGAGCACATCTGCTGCGCCATTTCAAACAATAAGGACGTGCAGGTCGCCTCCAAGAAAGCGTGGCTGGCGGACCGCTTCGACGAGGGGCTCGTGTTTCTGAAAAGCGCGGAGCGGGGGAAATGCTTCATCGAGTATCTCCCGGCGGAATTCGCGTGGAATCCCATCGAGGCGGACGGATACATGTACATCGACTGCCTGTGGGTGTCCGGCTCCTTCAAGGGGCATGGGTATTCGACGGATCTATTGGACGCCTGCATCGAGGACAGCAAGGCGAAGGGCAAAAAGGGACTGTGCATCCTCGCCGCCGCGAAAAAGAAACCCTTCCTCGCCGATCCCGGATTTCTCGGACACAAGGGCTTTACCGTCTGCGACGAAGCGGACAACGGGATCCAGCTCTGGGTCCTGCCCTTCGATCCCGCCGCGGAAAAGCCCCGGTTCCGGGAATGCGCGAAGCACCCCCGCGTCAGCGAAGAGGGATTCGTCCTCTACTACACGAATCAGTGCCCCTTCAACGCGAAGTATGTGCCCCTTGTGGAAGCGGCGGCGAAAGAGCACGGGATCCCCTTCCGCGCGATCCGGCTCGAGAACAGGGAAGAGGCCCGGAACGCCCCGACGCCCGTCACCACCTACGCCCTGTTCCGGGACGGGGAATACCTGACGAACGAGCAGATGAACGAGGCAAAATTTCTGAAACTGGCTTCCCGCTGACGGATGGCGGATTTCACAGAAACCGGAGGAGAAGACGATGTACAGAAGGATCCTGCTTTTATGCGATCTCGAAGGCGTGAACCGGGTGGTCGGCGAACCCTATCACGGGCTCGGACGGGGCACGGAGGAATGGGAGATCGCCCGGCGTCAGGCCGCAAAGGAACTCAACGCCGCAGCCGACGCGCTGTACGAGGCCGGAGTGGAGACCGTGGGCCTCTGGGACAACCACGGCGGCGGAGGGAATATCGAGGAGAGCGACCTCGACCCGCGGATCAAGACCATCCGGCCGACGGGCCCCCGCCTGAGTTTTGCCGCCGGACAGTTCGACTGCGTGTGCTTCTTCGGCTATCACGCTATGGAAGGGACCCTCGGCGGCGTTCTCGCCCACACCATGAGCAGCGCGGCGGTCCAGTTCTACAAGATCAACGGAACGATGGTGGGGGAGGTGGACATGGATTCCGCCATCGCCGCGTCCCACGGGATCCCGACCTGCTTCTTCGCCGGAGGGGACATCGCGTGTTCTCAGGCGGAGCGGGCCGTCCCGGGGATCGTGACCGTCGTGACGAAGACGGAGCTTTCCCGGAACAAAGCCGTCTTCCGGGACAACGAAGAACTGTTCTCGGAGATCCGGGAGAAGATCGTCCGGTCCGTCGGGACCGAACATGCATTAAAGACCCTCAGCTTCCCCTGCGAAATGGAGAAATCCTTCAAGCGGGTGGAGGACGCCGCGGCTTATCTCGAAAGGCTTCTCTACCGCGGGATCGAAGCGGCATATCCGGCGGATGAGATCCTCGGCCGCGACGCCCACACGGTGAGATCGACGGTCCGGGATATGGACGAGTTCATCGTCTGCATCTGACTTGCCCGGGAGGGAAAAATGGAATTGAAGATCAAACCGGACGGGATCTGGTATCACGGCTCCGACAGGGTTTTCACGGTCCTGCGGGCCAACAGCACTGTGACCCAGTGGAGAGAACTGGCGGAGGCCTTTTCCCATCGGCCGACCCGTCTGAGTTATGACGACGGCGGCGCGATCCGGCACAACGGGACCGCGGAAGGGATCCTGTACGTACTCGACGAAGCAGTCTCCGTCGGGATCGATCTCGTTCCGCATCCGAGGACGACGATGGACGAAAACGCGGAATTCCTGACGACAAGGCCGCTGAAAGTGAAAATGATCTGCGAACTGCCGAACCCGGCCTGTGACCGCTGACCGGAACAAACCGGAATTCTCAGGGAGGATCTTATGCGCGAACTCACGGAAGACAGATTCTACGAAGTCCTCGGACGCTATCCTTCCTGCGCCGTCGACTATGTCCTCCTCGCGGGAGACGGGCCGTATGCGGGGGAGGATTCGCATCGGAAGGCGGTCCTGTCCGCCCTCGAAAAGCTCGCGGAGCGGGAGGGGACCGATCCGTTTGATACGGACCCGTCGAAAGCAAGTGCGGAGCGGATCAAGATAAAGGATCTGCTGTACTGCCCCGAAAGACCGTGGAAGAACGAAAACTTCGGGACGGTGACGTATAACAGCGTCGCGGCGGAAGACGGCAGGATCCCCTACTGGTACGCCTTTCTGGAACCGCCCCACGGGACCGGACCGGTGACCGAGGGCGGCAGGATCGTGAGGAAAAGATACGGGCCGGAGGATTTCGCCGCCGTGAACGAAGCCCTGTTCCCCCGGGGGATCGACCGGCTGACCGCGTATGAATGGACGACGGACTGGAACGGCTATTTCGACGACGGACACGAATGGTGGGGCACGGGATGTTTCAGCGTTTACGACCCGGATCTCGACCGGTACGCCGTGATCCTCGCCTCGGCGACGGACTGAACCGTCGAATATATATCTGAAAAAACGCCAATCCGGCGGGAAAGAGGAAAGAATATGGAACTGCGCACCCGCAGGGACGTTCCGGTCGGGGAGACCTGGGACCTGTCCCTGATCTATGCCGAAGAAAAACTCATGTGGGAGGATCTGGACCGGACGAAAGCCGCGGTGAAAGCCCTCGGCGAAACCTATGCAGGGAAGCTGAACACCGCCGAAAACATCGTCGCCTGCCTCGACGCGATGGAAGGGATCCTCATATCCTTCTCCCGCCTCTGGAACTACGCCGGCCTGGCGATGGAGGCGGATTACACCGACAACGATCTGCGGGAACGGGAGGAGAAGGTCAGCGACGAGATCACCCGCATGGAGAGCGAGATCGCCTTCGTCGACAGCGAGATCCTTCTCGCGCCGGAAGACGAGCTGAAAGCCGCCGTGGGGATGGCGAAGGGCTGTAAACGGTATCTCGAAGACCTGATCGCGAAGAAAGCCCACATGCTCTCCCCCGAGACCGAGAAGACGCTGGCCGCCCTCGGGAAGGTCTTCGACGTGCCCTATACCGTCTACAATACGATGAAGCTTGCGGATATTGCCTTCGATCCCTTCACCGCGGGCGGGAAAGAATACCCCCTCGGCTACTCCCTCTTCGAGGACGACTACGAATTGGAAGCTGACACCGAGGTGAGAAGGGCGGCGTTCCGGGCGTTCTCCTCCACCCTGAAAAAATACGAGAACACCACCGCCGCCGCGTACAATGCCTGCGTCACCCGGGAAAAGACCGTGTCGGAACTCCGCGGCTTTTCCGACGTCTTCGACTACCTCCTCTTCGAGCAGAAGGTGACGCGGGAGATGTACGACCGTCAGATCGACGTCATCACGGAAAAGCTCGCCCCCCACATGCGCCGGTACGCGAGGCTGCTCAAAAAGAAATACGGCCTCGACAAGATGACCTTCGCGGACCTCAAGATCGCGGTGGACCCGGAATTCGACCCGAAGGTGACCATCGCTGAATCCCGTGAGATCGTGCGGGAAGCGCTCTCCATCCTCGGGGACGACTACCGGGAGATGGTGGAGCGGGCGTACCGGGAACGCTGGATCGACTTTGCGAAGAATATCGGCAAGAGCACCGGCGGCTTCTGCGCGGACGTGTTCCGGCAGAATTCCTACATCCTGCTCAACTGGAACGACCGCATGTCGGACGTGTTCACCGTGGCCCACGAGCTCGGACACGCCGGGCAGTCCATGTACGGGGACCGGGCCCAGTCCTATTACGACGCCGATCCCACAAGCTACCTCGTGGAAGCTCCCTCCACCATGAACGAGCTCCTGCTCGCCCACTACCTGACGAAAACGAAGGAAGACAAACGTTTCCGCCGCTGGGTCCTCTCGAGCCTGATCTCGAACACCTACTACCACAATTTCGTCACCCATCTGAGGGAAGCCTGGTATCAGCGCGAGGTGTACAAAATCGTCGACGCGGGCGGGAGCGTGAACGCCGACATCCTCTCCGATCTGTTCCGGAAGAATCTCGAACTGTTCTGGGGGGACGACGTGGAGATCCCCGAGGGCGCGGAGCTCACGTGGATGCGCCAGCCCCACTATTACATGGGACTCTACTCCTATACGTACAGCGCGGGTCTCACCGTGGCGACCCAGGCCATGCTCCGGATCGATAAGGAAGGCCGGGGTGCCGTGGACGACTGGAAGCGCTTCCTTGCGGCGGGGGGCACGGAAACTCCCGCGGATCTCGCGAAGATCGCCGGGGTCGACATCACCACGGACGGACCCCTGTGCGCCTCCATCGACTACATCGGCTCCGTGATCGACGAGATCTGCCGCCTGACGGAGGAGATCGACGGGATCCGGGCGTGAGGGAATCATGGAAGAGAAGAATCAACTCGCCGAAGCCCGGAAGGAGCGGAACAAAAAGATCATCCGGGCGGTGATCGCAAAAGCGGAAAAAGCCTGTCCGGGATCCCTCGATCTCGTGGCGGTCAACGGCTCCTTCGCGACGGGGAAATTTCACCCCCGGTCGGATCTGGACCTGTTGATCGTCGTGAAGAACGAAGCGGGGACCTGCCTGGCCGAGGCCTTCGTGGAGGAGGACACGGAATCGGCCCACGACCTCTGGTGCATGACGTGGGACCGGCTCCGGGGCATGGCGGGATACGAGCATCCCCACATCGCCAAGCTCCTCGATTCCGCCGTCGTCTGGACCTCGGGAAAGGAAGCCGAGGACCGGCTGGAGGGGATCCGCGCCGAAGCCCGCGCAAACCTGGCCGCCCCCTTCGGGGAAAAGGATCTCGCCAAAGCGGAGGGATTTCTCCGGGAAGCGGAGCACTGTTTTGTCATGGCCGCGCTCGCCGGGACCCTTTCCGAAGTCCGCCGGTGGAGCGCGGGGACGGTGATCTGCCTGGAAGACGCCCTCACGATGCTGAACAAGAAGTATTACCGCCTAGGCGTCCGGGACCGGTACCGGGAACTCGCCGCACTTGAAAAGAAACCGGAGGATCTCTGCGCGCTGATCGAATCCGTCGTCCGCGGGGAGAAGATTGCACAGATCCGGACTGCGGCGGCGGATCTGATGCGGGCGGTCGAAGCCGTCTTCGAAGAGGCCCGGATCTCCCTCGCACCGCCGAAGAAGAAGCCCGGCCCGGGGGATCTCGAAGGGACTTACGAGGAGATGTTCTCGAACTGGCGGGGGAAAATGCACCTCGCCGCCGAAACGGGCGACCGCCATCTGGCCTTTTCGAGCCTCGTCAGTTTCCGCTCCATGCTCCTCGACGAGATCGGCGCGGAATATGAGATCGGGGAGTACGACGTCATGGCCGCCTACGACCCGGAGGACCTTCGGAAGACGGAAGCCGGATTCGACGAACTGCTCTTCCGGTACAGGGCGGAATGCGAGAGGGCGGGCGTGAAGCTCCGAAAATTCCGGAACGTCGACACCTTTGTCCGGGATTATCTCGGGGAGGCCGGAGACTGACGAAAACCCGGGGAAAACGGATCGCCGGAGAGGAGGACGCGGAGGGAGCCATGCACGTTATTCTGAACGATCCCTTTATCGAATTCATCCGGGGATATGACCGGTGCGCCGTCCGTTACTGCCTTACGGAAGACGAAAGTCCGCATCGGGGGATCCCCTCCCACAGGGACGCCGTCGAGCGCGCCATGCTCCGGGCAGTCGAAGAATGCGAGGAGAACAAACGCCGGGTCCGAGAGCTGTGGGGGAAGGAAGCCGCGGACCGCCTTCACACGTGGAGCTGTGAGATCGGGCGGGCAAGGGCGTCTTTGATCGACGCGGCGGAGTTTCTCCGTGTGCCGGAAATCCTCCGGATGGACCGGAACGGATGCGTGTTTTACGACTGCCCCGAGCCGGATGCGGACGGAGGACCGATCCCCTACTGGTACGCCTTTCTGGAACCGCCCCACGGATCGGGTTACACGCCCGAGGATTTCCGGAAGGTCAACGCGGCTCTGTTCCCCGCGGGGACGGACGGTCTCGAGGTCTGCGAGTGGTCGACGGATTGGAGCGATTATTTCGACGCCGGTCACGAATGGTTCGGGGCGGCGTGCTGGAGCGTGTGGGACCGGCGGATGAACCGGTACGCGGTTCTGCTGGTCTCGGCGACGGACTGAGGGCTCGGCTCCCGGAAAGGAGGACGCACCATCGTGAGAAAATACGCTTTTCTGAAAGAACCCCTCGGGCGCGGAGAGGGCGGGTTCGTGTACAAAATCATGCTCTATACGGCAGAAGAGGGCGTTTACCTCTTCGAATACGACCGGCCGGACGCGCTGCTGTCTTCCTCCGACCGGCTCTACGATTCCCTCGAAGATCTTTTCGACGACTGGAACGGCCTTGTCGGCGAAAAAGGCTGGATCGACATGGAGGACCCGCTCCCGGACTGCCAGCACGACGCCTTCGTCCCGCTCCGGGTGAAAGGCCGCGGGGAGGGCAAGCCGGAGTGGGGTAAATTCGAAACGCTGATTGATGGAAACTGGGTGGACTGCCCGCCCGAAAATCAGGAGGAAGAATGAACAAAGAGTTTTTGTTTGATCTGCTGTCGACCGGATCCGTTTCCGGGAACGAAGCCCAGATCGAGAAGAAGATCTACGACTATATGCAGGACAGGGCGGACCTCGTTACGGTGGACGAGCTCGGCAACGTGACGGCCGCCCTCAACCCGGAGGCGGATTTTAAGGTCCTTCTCGCGGGACACGCGGACGAGATCGGGCTCATGGTCACCTCGGTCGGGGGCGACGGGACCCTCGCGGTGACGAACATCGGCGGGATCTACACGACGACCTATCCCGGGCACAAGGTGCGGATCCACACGAAAAACGGCGTGATCTACGGCGCGGTGGCCAACTCCCGGGACACGGCAAAAAACGGGGATCTCAAGGCCTCTGATCTGCGGATCGACATCGGGGCGAAGGATAAGGAAGATGCCCTTCAATACGTGGATCTCGGCGACACCGTGACCTTCGACACGGACGTGCGGGAGCTTTTGAACAACCGCATCACCGGCAGGGCCCTCGACGACCGGATCGGCGCGTTCATCGTCATGGAAGCTCTCGGCGAGGCGAAGAAGAAAGGCGCGTCCGTCGGGTGCTACGCGGCGGCCACCACCGGGGAGGAGACCACCGGAAACGGCGCGTTCTTTACGGCGTCCCGGGTGAAGCCGAACGTCGCCGTCGCCGTGGACGTGACCTATACCTCGGACAACTGCGGCATCAGCGAAGCCCTGACCGGGGATATCGCCGTCGGCAAAGGCCCGGTGCTCTGCAACAATCCCTCGGTCCACAAAAAGCTCAACCTCATCCTGCGGGACTGCGCGAAAAAGCTCGGCATGGAGGTCCAGACCGAAGCGGCGAACGGACACACGGGAACGGACGGCGACACGATGCACCTGACCGGGATCGGCGTTCCCTTCGCCCTCGTGTCGATCCCCCTGCGCTATATGCACAACCCCGACGAGGTGGGCTCCCTCGACGACATTCAGAACTGCATCGACCTCCTTGCGGAATTCTTTGCCGCCTGCTCGGAGGGGATGGATCTGAAACCGTTCTGACGGACGGATCGGAAGGGAGGTACGGAAATGGGGGAATCTCTGCGCGGGCCGGTTTTCGCGTATCTGCGCGAGACTTACGGAGCGGAGCCCGAATATCCCTGGGAGCGGTTCCCGGATTACGCGGTGTTCCGGCACGGGGACAACCGGAAATGGTTCTGCGTCGTCATGGATATCACCCTCGACAGGCTGGGACTGACCTCCCGGGAAAGGGCGGACGTCTTGAACGTCAAGCTGAGCGATCCCTTTTTCGCCGGCGCTCTGATCCGCAAGCCCGGGTATTTCAGAGGCTATCACATCGCCCGGGGGAACTGGGTGACGGTGCTGCTCGACGGGACCGTGCCTTTTGAGCAGATCTGCGGCCTGATCGACGAGAGCTTTGCCGTGACCGCCTCCCCCGCGAAAAAGCGGACGCTCCGGCCCCCGAAGGAATGGATCATCCCCGCCAATCCGAAATACTACGACATCATCCGCGCCTTCGAGGAGGCGGAGGAGATCGACTGGAAGCAGGGGGCCGGGATCCGGGTCGGCGATACGGTGTGGATCTACGTCGGGGCTCCGGTATCCGCCGTCCTGTTCGGATGCAGGGTGACGGAGACGGATATCCCCTATCACTACGCGGACGAAAACCTGACGATCCAGGCGCTCATGAAGATCCGGCTTTTCAAACGCTTCTCCCCGGACCGCTTCCCCTTCTCCGTTCTGCGAAAAGAGTACGGCGTGAACGCAGTCCGCGGCCCGAGAGGGATCCCCTGCGGTCTGAGCGAAGCCTTGAAGAAGGAACAGGGCGGGGAGGAACGCAAAGCCTGATCCCCGGGAAAAACGGAAGAAAAAGCAAAAGCGGACGGATTCCCCGAAAGGACCGTCCGCCGTTATTTTGCCCCCCGGGCGGAAATGAAGTCCCGCTCACGGCCCTTCCTCCGCATCCTCGACCCGCAATAGTTCCCGGAGGGGGATTTTGTGCCCGTCGCCGAGGACGAGGACCCCTTCGATGGGATCGGCGCGGGTCAGGGTTCCCGCCGCTTTGACGTATTTTCCGCCCGCCTTCCGCCCGTCCGGTTCGAAATAGGTGAAGACCGCGGATCTTCCGGTTTCGAGAAGTTCCGTCAGCCTGCGATCGATCTCGTCCTTCTGTTCCTCCGTCGGCTCGATCCGCTCCTCCGTCAGCCGTCCGGTCTCCTCGATCACCGCGCCGTAGCCCGTGAGAGCCGCGAAGGGGGAAAACTGCGCCGCCCGCTCCTCCATACTCATGCGGGGGTGTTTTGCGGATTGGTGGTGCGGAAAATTAATGATGTCGTCGTATCGGTGTCCGCCGCCCATTGCGTTCCTCCCCTTACAATTTGGTAGTTATCGTTTCAGTCGTTTGCAAGCCGCATAGATTCCATAACCGACGGCGACTCCCAGCGTGTTCAGAATCAGATCGTCGATATCTGAAGCCCTGGAAGGAAACGGCAGCTGCAGGATCTCTGTGCACAGAGAGATTACCGCACCGGCTGCGACCACTTTCCAGAAGCTGTTCAGTTGTCTGTATATGATGGGCAGCACAATGCCGCTCGGGATAAACATCACCATATTTCCAACCACATTCCAGATAATATCTCGAATTCTGTCATAATCAAAAAGGTGCACAAGCGGAATAAGATTTATACGGAAAGGGAAAACTGCCGCCGCCTCAAAAATAAGCGGCTGTACGCGGCCGTCGACCAAATCTCTCGGGAAGAATACGAAACGAATGATGACAGCCAGATTCAGATACATCATCAGCAAAACAGCTTCCCGTTTCCAGTCAATACTATTTTGCTTCTTCCATACGCTTATCCTTACGAGCAGCCAGACAGCCGCAAAAGCCAGTTCAGCCGAGAGAAACGATATTGCAAGCATATTGCCTCCCATAGAGATCCCGATCCGTCTACGCCTTGTGCCCGCCGACCTGATTGTTCCGGTCTTTGGCCGTCGATCCCTCTTCGAAATTCATCCCTTTCAGGACCGCATTTCTGCCGAATTTCTTTCTGATCTCCAGAACGGTCTTCTGCAGCCGCTTTTCCTCTGCCTCCGCCCGGGCGTCTTCTTCCCGCTGCTTTTCGAGCTCTGCGGCATCGGTGAACATGTCGATCTGCTCCCCGCCGCGGTCTTCGGGGATCTCGCTTTCCGGGATCACGTGATTCGCCCCGATATACATCCTGCGGACCGGGAGCTTCGGATCCGTGATCCGGTCGTAGAGCGCGCCCATCGCCTCGAGGATCTTCCGGGAAGAGGAGGTCCATCCGCCGAGATTGACCGATCCCCGGGCCGATTTCGGAACGGTGCGGCCGTACCAGTCGGTCTCCGTGGCTCCGGCATAGTTCCTGTCCCCGCCCTCGTAGCATACGGTCAGGACCATCTGATCGGCGGCGAGTCCCCTGTCCACCATATCGAAGACCATCATGTCCGTCATTTCGAGGGCGATCAGCCTCCCCTTTTCAAACGGATAGGGCTCGGGGAGGACCTGCCCGGAACTGAGGGAACTGGATTCCGGCCGGAACGCCTTGATGGCGGCGATGGTGCAGGGCTCCCAGCCCCACGCGTGGTCGATCAGAAGCTCCGCGTTCACGCCGAAGAGCTTGTAGAGCTTGTCTTCATTGTATAGCGAAAGCCGCGCCACATCCCCCATCGTGTAAAGTCCGTTCGATTCGAGCTTGCGGGAGATCCCGCCGCCGACCCGCCAGAAATCGGTGAGAGGGCGGTGATCCCAGAGTTCCCGGCGATAGGACTGTTCGTCGAGCCGGGCGATCCGCACCCCGTCCCGGTCGGCGGGCATTCTCTTCGCCATGATGTCCATCGCGATCTTGGCCAGGTACAGATTCGTGCCGATGCCGCAGGTCGCGGTGATCCCGGTCTCGCGGAGGACTTCCCCCACCAGCTTCCGGGCGAACCCCCGGGCGTCGAGGCGGTAAAAATCCAAATAGGTCGTCGCGTCGATGAACACCTCGTCTATCGAATAGACGTGAATGTCCTCCGGGGCGACGGAGCGGAGATAGATCGAATAGATCTTCGCGCTGACGTCCATGTAGTGCTTCATCTGCGGCGTCGCCGTGATGAAATCCGCTTCGAGGGAGCAGTCTTCCAGCTCGTCCGCGAAAACCGATTTCCCCCGGAAGGGCCGGAATCCGTTCGCCCGCCTCCGTTCCGCGTTGACGGCCCGCATCTTCTCATTCACCTCGAAGAGCCGCGCGCGTCCGGGGATCCCGCAGGATTTCAGGGCGGGGGAGACGGCGAGGCAGATCGTCTTGTCCGTCCGGCTCGCGTCCGCCACGACGAGATTGGTTTTCAGCGGGTCGAGTCCCCGTTCCACGCATTCCACGGAGGCGTAGAAGGATTTGAGGTCGATCGCCAGATAGGTTTTCTCCATGTTCCGCCTCCTTTGAAACGATGCCGCGGCACCTGTCCCACCCCCGCGTTCTGACTGTATTATACCCTCCCACACCCGCGCTGTCAAGGCGGAGGGAGGAAAAGAATCCTCCGACTCCACCGGCAGGCAACCCGGTTTTCCGACGGCGTTATTGATCTGCGGCCCCGGATCGTGTATAATGAATCCGGAAACAAAAACGACCCGCAGGAGGAAACAACATGGAATTCGGAAAGAAAATCAGGAGCCTCAGACTGAAAGCGGGGCTGACCCAGGAACAGCTGGCGGAGAGGATCGGGATCGGGGCTCAGGCGGTCTCGAAATGGGAGAACTCCGCGGCGATGCCCGATATCGCGGCTCTGCCGACAATCGCCGAGATCTTCGGGGTCAGCATCGACGATCTCTTCGACCTCACCGCCGAGCAGAGGCTGAACCGCATCGAAAACCGGCTCGATCTCGAAAGCGAACTGCCCCAGGACGTCTTCCGGGAATACGAGGACTATCTTGCCTCAGCCCTTGCGGACGAAGCAACGAAAAAGCGCGCGACCGGGCTCACCGCCTATCTCTGGTGGCACCGGATGAACGCCGCCGCCGAAAAGGTCCGCCGGTACGCGAAGGAAGCGATCCGCATGGATCCGGGGACCAAGGACTGCCAGTGGATGCTCATCATGGCGGAAGGGCACGCCGCGTGGGACTGGAATTTCGCGAACCACGGCCGGGCGATCGACTTCTACCGCGGGATCACGGAGGAGCATCCGGACCTCCGCCTCCCCTGGCTTTACCTCATCGACAATCTGCTGGCCGACCGCAGAGCGGACGAAGCGGAGGAAGCCCTCGGAAAGCTGGCCGCCCTGCCCGACGCCAACCCCGTCATGACCGGGATCTACCGGGCCCACATCGCCCTCGCCCGTTATGACGAAAAGACGGCGGACGGCATCGTCGAGGAACTCGGCAGAGAATACCCGGACAACGACGTCTATCTCTTCGAGGCGGCGCAGTATTACGCGAGGAAATGCGAATACGAAAAGGCCGTCGCCCTGTATGAGCGGGATTTCGAGATCGACACAAGACGCCCGCGGTTCCAGGACGCGCTCATGGGGATCTCCCAGATCTGCGAGATCGCCGGGGACTACGGAAAAGCCGCCGAGACTTACGGCAGGATCGTGGACCTTCTCGAAAACGAATGGGGCATCACGGAGGGGACGGAGTACGACGCGGCGATCAGGGAACGGGACCGCCTGAACGCGCTCGCCCTGAAAAAGACCAGATAAAAACCCGTCGGCCCGATTCCCGTAAAAAACGCTTGACACGCTCCCTCCGAACCGGTATAATGAAGAAAAGACTTGCTGTCAGCCGGAAGCACATTCTGCGCTGATACGGTCCGTTCCGCAGCGAAAATCGGAGGGAATGCCCATGTCGGATTATCTGGGAAAAGAGTTTTTCAAGCTGGGATTCGGGCTCATGCGTCTGCCGAAGAACCCGGACGGGAGCATTGATATCGAAGAGACCGTGCGCATGACGGACGCCTTCCTCGCGGCGGGAGGGACCTACTTCGACACGGCCTATGTCTACGACAACGGCGGATCGGAGATCGCCCTGCGCAAAGCCCTGACCGAACGGATCCCCCGGGACCGGTATACGATCGCCACGAAGCTCCACGCCGCGATGCAGTGCCACGACGAGGAGAGCGCGAAAAAGCAGTTTGAGACGAGCCTCGAGCGGACGGGGGCGGAGTATTTCGACTTCTATCTGCTCCACGCCATCCAGCGGGGGACGTACCGCAAATACGACGAGTATCATATCTGGGATTTCGTGAAGGAACTGAAGGAGAAGGGGAAGATCCGGCACTGGGGCTTCTCCTTCCACGCGGATCCCGACCTGCTGGAAACCCTTCTCGACGCCCATCCCGACACGGAATTTGTCCAGCTTCAGCTGAACTGGGCGGACTGGGAGAATCCCGGGGTGGCGGCGCGGCGGAACTGGGAGATCTGCCGGGAGCGGGGGATCCCCGTCACGGTGATGGAGCCGGTGAAGGGCGGGATCCTCGCGAACCCCATTGACCCGGTGAAGGCCGTGTTCGACCGGACGGGGCGGGATCTGTCCTACGCGGGCTGGGCGATCCGGTTCTGCGCGGGGCTCGACAACATCGTGACGGTCCTCTCGGGCATGAGCAGTCTCGCGCAGATGGAGGACAACCTCCGGACGATGAAGGACTTCCATCCCATGACGGAGGAGGAGCTCGGCGTGATCCGGGAGGCGCAGACGGCTCTGGAGGGGGACAAATCCATCCCCTGCACCGCCTGCCATTACTGCACGGAGGGATGCCCCATGGAGATCCCGATCCCCGAGATCTTCGGCGTGGCGAACCGGAAAAAGGGCAGTCCCCGCTTCCGGACGGT
Organism: uncultured Ruminococcus sp.; assembly: GCA_902782445.1. Taxonomy (GTDB): domain Bacteria; phylum Bacillota; class Clostridia; order Oscillospirales; family CAG-272; genus UMGS1696. The sequence continues at coordinate 44,383 of CACZNC010000005.1, read as the reverse complement.
CCGGGAATACAACATTGTGACCCAGGACAAGGGAAAGGCAAGCGACTGCATCGAATGCGGCCAGTGCGAGGAAGCCTGCCCCCAGCACCTGCCGATCATCGAACTGTTGAAGCAGTTCCGCGAGCTCGAAGACTGACCGAAGCGCCGGACGGGATCCACTCCCCGGCAACAAAACCAGCCCCGATTTACCGTCGAGGCTGATTTTGTATTTCAGGGATCATGCAAAACTTCCGTGACTTTCGCGACTCAATGCTTCATTCCCGCGATCCATCCGCATCCGAGGACCGCCGTCAGCACGAAGAGACCTCCGCCGACGAAGGAGCCGCATCCGCCGGATTTTTCCGGTTCCGGTTTGTCCGCGGCGGGAGCGCTTTGATCCGCAGGGGCGGCGTCCGAGGGCGTTTCTGCCTCAGCGGGTTCCGCTGCCGGTTCCGCGGCCGGTTCGGGAGCCGGTTCCTCCGGGGCGGGAGCGGGTTCTTCCTTCTTGACCGGGTTGATCTTGAAGTCGATGGAGTCGATCACGTCATACCCGTCGTTCGAGAGCAGGAACATCGTGTATTCGCCCGCCGGGAGATCCGCGTAATCCGCCCGGTCCGCGTTGAAGGTCCCGCTCTTGATGCTGACCGGTTCCAGCGGCGTGTGGCCTTCCTCCGCCACATAGTACCAGTAGATCGAGGAAACGCCTCCCCCCGGGACCTCGTCCTTCAGGTAGAGGCCGACCCAGTCCTTGCCCTCGCCGTTGGCGGTCACGAGGATGTCGTCGCCCTCCTTGTAGGAGTACTTGTCCAGTTCGAGGGTGGGCAGGATCGTGATGTCGATGGAGTCGAAAGGCTCGTACCCGTCGTTGAGCAGAAGCCAGACGGTGTACTCGCCGGGGGGAAGCATGTCGTATTCCGCCCGGCTGTTGCTGCGCTGTGCGCGGATATCCACCGGTTCGCCCGGCTCCGCGTCCTGCGCGACATAGTACCAGTAGATCGAGGCGGGATTACCGGGGACTTCGCCCTTCGCGTAGATGCCGACCCAGTCGGTGCCCTCGCCCACCGCCGTCACGAGGATATCCTCGTTCTGGCCGTAAACCGTCTTCGGAAGGGAGAGGGATTTTTCCGCCGCCGACGCCGCGACCGTCAGGCAGAGAGCCGTGAGGACCGCCGCGAACAGCAGTACGCAGATTCTGAGGCTGTGCTTTTTCATGAGAGAGACCGTCCTTTCCTTAAGATTGGGATTTGTATTTATCCGGGAAACGCCGCGCTCCCCGGGAAGCCGTACTTTTTCTTCCGGCGGGCCAGGACCGCGCCTGCGCCGATGGCCGGGAGGACGAAGGAGACGCCCGATCCGATCCGGGAAGCGCATCCGCCCGTCTTCTCCGCTTGTTCCGCGGGTTCGGATCCGGACACCGCCTCCGCCGGGACCTCTGCGGGATCGGGTTCCGCCGTCCGCGTTTCGGCTTTTTCATCCTCCGGGGCGGAGAGGGGAAGAGTTTCCCATTCGCCGGGGACCCGGTAGAACGCGGAGGGGATCCATTCACCGTTCACGAAATCCCGGCCGCGGAGCGTCAGCGCGTTTTCCGAGATCTCGGCGAACAGCCCTTCCGAGCCGTAGAGGTATTCGCCCGGGACCACGTTGTATCCGGTCCAGAGATACCCCACCGCCGAGGTGTTGAAGGCTGCGAACCGCTGGCTGCCGTCCCCCGCGAACATCTCGTTCTGGGAGGCGAGCTCCCAGTGGCTGTGCCCGTTGAAGAACACCGTCTGAGGATATTCCGAGAAGATCGCCGAGACCCGGTCGCCGTTGGAGATCCCCCACCAGCCTTCCTCCGGGGTGCTTCCCGCCACGGTGGAGACGATGGATTCGTGGCAGAAGACGAAGATCGGCTTCTCCGGGGACGCGTCCTCGCCGAGCTTTTCCTCGAGCCAGTCCAGCTCCTTCTTCGGGATGGGAAGGGGCGCACCTTCGCTCTCGAACGCCAGGAAAATGAAATGGTATCCGCCGATCCAGAGGTCGTAGTACGCGCTGTCGTTCCCCGCGAAGGAGTTGAAGATCTCGATCTGCTTTTTGTAGCCCTTGCCCATCGACACGTCGTGGTTGCCGATGACATAGTGGACCGGGGGGGCGCCGTGTTTTTCGATGATCTTCGAGACCTGCTCGTATTCCTTCTCCCCGCCGTGGTCCGCGATGTCGCCCACCGCGATGACGGTCGCGCTGTCGGGGCAGACAGAGGCGATATCGTCGAGCATCATGCCGAGGTGGCGGTTGTGGTCGTGATTCGGATTCTCGGTGATGTGCCAGTCGCTCGTCACCTGAAACCGCAGAAGGACCTCTCCGGTCTCAAAGGGCTTTGCCTCCACGGGCAGCGCGAAAGAGACGAAGGGGGACGCCCCGAACCGGTTTTCCGCCCGGGCGAGGATCTCATCCGCTCCCTCGGGCAAAAACAGGTTTTCCGGCAGGACGATCTCCATGGGACCCTCTGCCGCGTGGACCTTCGCCAGCCGGGCGTATCCTTCGAGGGGTTTGCCGTCCTTCCCCCAGAAGAGGAGCACGTCTTCCGCCCTCCCGCCCGTTTCCGCGAGGGTGAGGGTGACGGTCCCCGAGGCGATCCCGTCGGACAGCCCGTCCGCCCGATAGTTCAGATCTTTTGGCGCGTCGGGCTTTTCCGATGCCGCCACGGTGAAGGACGCCGACGCGATGGGGCCGTCCGGGGAGAGAGGACCCTCCGCCGGGAAGAGCCAGACCGTGTACTCCCCGGGGGTGAGCGCGCCGGAGTCCGGTTTCAGAGCGGTTTCCTTCCCGCTGTTCTCCTCCGTTAGCAGATATGACGCGAGGGGGGAGGCGGTCTTCGGATCCTCGTCCTTCCGGCAGAGGCAGACCTGTTCGCCGCCCTCTCCGTATGCCGTCACCCGGGGAGCGTCCCCCTCGTAGAAGGTTCCGGCGGCAGTTCTGATCCGGTCTTTTTCGGCGGGCAGGACGACAATGTCCACGGAATCCGCGATCTCATACCCGTCGTTGAGCAGAAGGAAGACGGTGTACCGGCCGCCGGGCAGGGAAGCGTATTCCGCCCGGTTGTTGCTCCGGGTCTTGTTGATGCTGACGGCTTCACCCGGCTCCGCGTCCTCGGCGACATAGTACCAGTAGATCGAGGCGGGGTTGCCGGGGACTTCGCCCTTTGCGTAAATGCCGACCCAGTCCTTTCCCTCGCCCCACGCCGTGACGAAGATCTCCTCGCCCTCCGCGTAGACCGTTTTGTCGGTGGAAAGGCTCTTCTCCGCAGCCGAGACGACGGGAGAAGAGAGCATCAGGGGCACGGTGAGCGCGGCGGTCAGCACCCCGCGAAGCAGTCGGTTCATCGGATTGGTCCTCCTTTGTGCGGATCGTTCCGCCCGGTCCGGGAAAATGTCAGAACTGCCGGACCGGTATCTGAATGCAGTATAGCACAAATCGGGGAGAGTTTCAAGCCCTTTGGGGAATTCGCTTTTTTCTCCGATTTTTCCCGTTTCCCGTTGCATCCCGGGGGAGAATCTGCTATACTGGGGGCGACAGAAATCCATCCGCAATCGGGAGGTCGAAATGAGAAACCGGAAGCTGTGCCTCGCGCTCCTAGGAACATACGGCGAGGCGCGATTGAATGCCGACGAGGAGATCCGGCTGATCGGGAAAACCGGATTCGAGGGCTTTTTCACAGGCTGGGCCGGACGGGAATATCTCCTGAACTGCCGCCGCACGGCCGAGGAGACCGGGATGCTCTATCAGTCCGTCCACGCGCCTTTCGGGAACGCCCGGAAATTCTGGCACGGAACGGAGGAGGAAGCGGACGCCGCCCTCGACGAGCAGATCCGCTGTCTCGAAGACTGCGCTGCCGCCGGGGTGCCGATCATGGTGGCCCATGTCTTCATCGGATTCGAGGACCACGCGCCGAACGACAGAGGCCTCGGATATTTCGAGAAGATCATGATCCGCGCCCGGGAACTGGGGGTAAAGGTCGGATTCGAGAACACCGAGGGGATGGAGTACCTCGACGCCGTCATGGGGCTGGCGGAGGAATACCGGGACGCCGTCGGATTCTGCTGGGACACCGGGCACGAGATGTGCTACAACTACTCCCTCGACATGCCGGGGCGGTATCCCGGGCGGCTCCTATGCACCCACATCAACGACAACCTCGGGATCCGGGACTTCGGCGGCTCGATCACATGGCACGACGATCTGCACCTGCTCCCCTTCGACGGGATCGGGGACTGGGAGAATATCGCCGGGCGGCTGAAAGACTTCGACGGCCCCCTCACCTTCGAGCTCGGCGTCTTCCCGAAACCGAACCGCCACGAGAACGACAAATACACCCGTCTCTCCCCCGAAGAATACCTCGCCGAAGCCTACGCCCGCGCCTGCCGCGTCGCAGTTCTTGCGGAAAGGGCGAAAACGAAGGGCTGATAACCCAAAAATCACCGGAAAGGACCCGATCCCTCCGGTGATTATTTTTGTACCGATTCCCTTCCAAAAGGTTGGAATTCAAAAAAAGCAACTCAAACAAAGTCTTATCTGCACAAATCCGCTGTGGCCCCTGTGCCCAATGCGCGACTGAAACGCTGGCGAAGCCCGCAGACTTGTCTGCGCATGTTTCAGCTGCACGAACAGAGACCGCGCGAGGACCGTGGGATACAAGATCGAATTTCGATTCCGGGACGAGCTGTACAGTTATGCTATATGGCCAAGGGACCCGCACAGGGGGCAGAGTTTGCGAAGCAACACTCGTCGGCCATGAGATGTGTCCCCCGCACCGACGCAGTCGTGCTCGCCGCCGTCCCGCGCAGGGACATAAAATCCGAAACGCGGAGCGTTTCATTCCTTATTTATCCCTTTGAAAGGGATTGAGGGTTAGCTTTTACCCGAACACCCGGTTCAGGATCGCGCCTCCGTTCTCCTTAAACCAGCGTTTCTGCGCGCGGTAATCGGGACAGACCCGCCCGACCTCGGCCCAGAACCGCGGAGAGTGATTCATTTCGAGCCTGTGGCAGAGCTCGTGGATCACGACGTAGTCCCGGGCCTCGGGGGGAGCGAGCATCAAGAGACAGTTGAAATTCAGATTCCCCTCCGAAGAACAGCTTCCCCAGCGGGTCTTCTGACAGCGGATCGTCACCCGGCCGAAGGAGACCCCCACCATCGGAGCGAAGCGGACGGCGCGGGTCATGAGATCGTCCCGGGCCTGTTCAGCGAGGAGGCGCAGTTCCGCCCCGGTCAGCTTTCCGGGGGGCGTTCCGTTTTCGTCCGCGGCGTTCTGCCTCTGCTCCTCCTGCTTTTTGAGGTGGGAGCGGAGCCATGCTTCCCGGTCTTTCAGAAAGGCTATGATCCGGGCGTCCTCCATCTTCCGCGGAGCGCGCACGAAAAAGACCCCGTCCCGCCGCAGTTCCAGCGACACGGTTTTCCGGTCCGACCGGCGCACTTCCACCGAATCCGGGTACTCCCCCCCGAGCCGGAACGGGAGTTTCAGCTTCGTCGAATACCGCGGCATCTCAGAGCGCCCTGAAGGTTCTGATCCACGCGTCCGCGATCAGCTGATGTCCCGCGTTCGTGGGATGGACGCCGTCGCCCAGCCAGAAGGACGCGGGAGCGCGGAGGGCCGCCTCGTCGAACATTTTCTGGAGAGGCAGGAAGGTCTGGGAACACTCCTCGGCGATCCGGCGGACGGCTTCTGCCCGCTTTTCGGTCTCGGAGCGGAATTCGTCCCAGAGCCCCTCCGTCGCGCTGGCTTTGAGAACAAAGGGCTCCATGAGGATCATGCGGATATCCGGGAGCTTTTCCAGCGTGTCGGTCACGAGCATCTTGTAAACATTGTAGAACCGCTTCGCGTCGACGCCGTTTTTCCCCCCGAACTCGTGCCAGACGTCGTTGACGCCGATGAGGATCGAAAGCAGATCCGGCGCGAGGTTCCAGCAGTCGGCCTTGATGCGGGCGTAGACGTCCACGATCCGGTTGCCGCTGATGCCCCGGTTCACGAATTCGTAGGTTTCGGGCTCGTCCGCTCCGAGACGGGACGCGATGAGGCAGGGATAGCCCTGGCCGATGGAATTGAGGCTGCCGTTGTTCGTATTGCGGCCCACGTCGGTGATGGAGTCGCCCTGAAACAGGATCTTCATGAATATCCTCCCAAACTGCGGCGGGTGTTTTTCCCGCGGTTTTTCCATCCCATTGTAGCACACAAGCCGGGCGGAAGCAAGAGTTTTTTGACAAAAAAGCCTTGACTTGCCTCCGGCCTTTGTTTATAATGGACATGAAATCCCGGTTTCCCGCCGGGAAAGTCTGCCGAAAAGGCGAAAACGAGAAAGGACGCGCCATGACTCTGATCGAGAAACTGAAAAGGATCCGGACCGTCTGTACCACCAACTACTGGGCCCACCGCCTCTATGCGGAGCTCTGCTACATGACCTGCCTCTCCTCCGTGCGGGAGCATATCTACGACGCGCGGGTCGAGGAAGCCGCCGATTTCCTGATCGCCGCGCTGGACAAAAACCACACCGTCGGCAAAACGGACGGGGAAGCCGCGGAAGCCATGCTCGCCGATCTCTCCCCCGCCGCGAAGTCGCTGAAAGTGTACTGCGTCTCCCACGCCCACATCGACATGAACTGGATGTGGGGATTCCATGAGACCGCCGCCGTCACGGTCGACACCTTCCGCACCGTGCTCAACCTCATGAAGGAATATCCGGACTTCACCTTCGCCCAGTCCCAGGCCTCCACCTACCGCATCATCGAGCGATTCGCCCCGGAGATGCTGGACGAGATCCGGAAATACGTGAAGGAAGGCCGGTGGGAGGTCTCCGCCTCGACCTGGACCGAGACCGACAAGAACATGCCGAACGGCGAATCCCTCTCGCGCCACATCCTCTACACCAAACGCTACCTCGGGGACCTGCTCGGCCTCGATCCCGACTCCATCCGCATCGACTTCGAGCCGGACACCTTCGGGCACAATCTCAGCGTCCCGGAGATCTGCCAGAACGGCGGGGTCGACTACTACTACCACATGCGGGCGAACGACGACCGGCCCGAGCTCTACCGCTGGCGGGCGAGATCCGGGAAGGAACTCCTCGTCTTCCACGACACGAAGACCTACAACGGCTCCATCGACATCCGCACCTTCGAGGACACCCCCCTCTTCTGCGCGAAGAACGGGATTGACACGTATCTCGAAGTCTACGGCGTCGGAGACCACGGCGGCGGACCCACCCGGAACGACATCGAGCGCATCCTCGACGACGCGTCGTTCCCCCTCTATCCGACCATCGAATTCGGCACCTACGCGAAGTTCTTCGCCGAAGCCGAAAAGATCCGCGATACCCTCCCCGTGATCGACCACGAGCTGAACTTCGTCTTCACCGGCTGCTACACCTCCCAGAGCCGGATCAAGATGGCAAACCGCATCGCCGAGGACCGGGCCTCCGAAGCCGAAGCCCTTGCCGCCGCCGCGACTTCTCTGACCGGATCTCCCACCCGCACCGGGATCTTCCGGGATTCCTGGAGACAGATCCTGTTCAACCACTTCCACGACATCCTCCCGGGCTCCGGCATCACCGAGACCCGCGAATACGCCCTTGGCCACTTCCAGGACGCCATGGCCGGGATCAACACCTCCGCCAACTCCGCCATGCGGGAGATCGCCGACCAAATCGACGTCTCCTCCGTTCCCTTCGCGCCGGAGCAGTTCGGCCGTTCCGAGGGCGGCGGCGTCGGATTCGCGGTGGAGCACAGCCAGGGCTACCGCTTCCCCCAGGCCGAACGGGGCAGAGGTCCCGTCCGCGCGATCCATCTCTTCAACGAGACCATGTACGACCGGGACGAGATCGCGGAGGTCACCGTCTGGGACTATCATTTCGACCTCTCCACTGCCGTCGTCACGGACAGCGCGGGGGATCCCGTCCCCTTCGAAGTCCTCTCCGCCGGCCAGGGATACTGGGGCCACTCCTTCACGAAATTCCTCATTCAGGCGAAGGTCCCGGCCTTCGGATGGAGCACCTATGTCCTGAAACAGAAGACCTGCGACAATCTTTCCGCAATTGCCAACTGCGAGCGGTCCGGCGACTGGTGCGACTACATCACCGACCACCCCTTCGTGCTCGAAAACGGACAGATCCGGGCGGTCTTCGATCCCATGAGCTTCGCCATGACCGAGCTCACAGACAAGACCACAGGCGAGCAGATCGTCACCCCGGACCGCCCCTCCGCCCTCTTCCGCTACATCCGCGAGAATCCCCGCCACGGCATGACCGCCTGGAGAGTCGGACCCTACATGAGCGTCGAAGTCCTCAACGCGGCGGACCGGGACGTGCGGCTCCTCGACTACGCCGTCACCGGACTTCGCCGGACGCTGAAATATCAGACGCATTTCGCCTCCTCCACCCTCACCGTCACGGCGGAACTCAGGGGGGAGAGCAGGATCGTCAATTTCCACATCGACGTCGACTGGCATGAGGTCGGGCAGAGCGGCGATTTCGTGCCCCAGCTCAATTTCTCCTTCCCCGTCGCCTACGCCGCGGAGAACTACACCTACGACATCCCGATGGGCCTCATCACCCGGGGGGACATCGCCCACGACGTGCCCGGGAACAGCTTCATGCGGATCGAAAAGGAGGGCGTTGCCGCTTTCCTCGTCACCGACACCAAGTACGGGTTCCGGGGACATGAGAGCGCGGGGGCCGTCACCCTCATCCGCGGCTCCGTCGATCCCGATCCGTGGCCGGAGCGCGGCGGACATCACATCAACGTCGGCGTCGGGCTCTGCCGGGCCGAAGAGCAGAAGAAGCTCGCCGCGGAATATGTCCATCCCATCGCCTTCAACGCGGGCGTGAAGCACGAGGGCGGGACCCTGCCTCTTTCGGGATCCTTCCTCCGCCTCGACGGCTGCGACGACCGGGTCATGGTCTCCGGCGTCAAGAACGGCGAGGACGGCGGTCTGATCGTCCGGGTCGCGGATTACGCCGGGAAGGGAGGCAAAGTCACCCTCGTCCTCTCCGACGCGGCGAAGAAACCCGAGCGGGCGTATTTCACCGACCTCACGGAACGGCACGAGACCGGATCCTGCGTCCTCGATGGCCGGACCGTATCCTTCGACCTCGCGCCTTACGCGATGGCCACCGTCAAGATCGTCTGATCCCCCGTGGATCTGCCGCCGCGGAAAAATCCTCTGCCGGACTCCGCGGCGGTTTTTCCGTTTTCCGAATCCCCCGAAAATCTTTTTCGTCTTTTTTTGAAAATCCTGTTACAAACCCCGGTTTTTTGCGTCTCTATGGGTGAAGACACAGGAAAGGAGGGCCCGGCATGGAAGACAACGCCATCGTCGCGCTGTACTGGGAACGCTCGGAAGAGGCGATCCGGGAGAGCGCGCTGAAATACGGAGGCTACTGTTCCGTCGTCGCCCGGAACATCCTCGGATCCCGTGAGGACGCCGAGGAATGCGTCAACGACACGTGGATGCGCGCCTGGAACGCCATCCCGCCGGACAGACCCCGCGCGCTCGCCGCCTATTTCGCCTCCATCACCCGCCGCCTCGCGCTGGACCGGTGGAGACGGGGAAGGAGCGCGAAGGCCGGGGGAGGACGGGCGGCTCTCTGCCTCGACGAGCTGGAGGAGTGCGTCGGATCGAACGACCCCGGGGAGGAGGCAGTCGTCCGGATCGCTCTGAAATCCGCGCTTGACCGGTTCCTCGCGGGGCTGAAACCGGAGGCGAGGGAGATCTTCATGCGCCGGTACTGGGCGTTTTCCTCGGAGCGGGAGATCGCGCGGGACCGGGGGATGAGCGTGGAAGCCGTCCGGATGTCCCTCAGCCGCACAAGGAAACTGCTGAAAGAGACGCTCGAGAAGGAGGGGATCGGAATATGAAGACGAACGAAATGCTTTTATACGCCATCGGGGAGGCCGATCCCCGGTATATCCCGGATCTGACGCAGAAAAAGGCCGCGTTCCCCCTGAAACGGTGGGCGGCGGTGGGCGGAGGGATCGCGGCGGCTCTGCTGATCGGATTTGTCGCCCTGCGGATCGGAGGACTGCGCGTGCCGGTCGGGACGGAGACTCCGGCGGATCACACTCCCGACATGAGCGACTGGAGCCCCGAGGATTCATGGGAAAACGGTCCGTCCGAGGAACAGGATCCGGCCGTGGGACTGCCGAAGATCACCGCGGAACTGACGACGGGAGACATGGGATTTGAAGGATATATGGCCTATTCCGTCGACGAGCTCGAAAACGGCAATCCGTGGCGCGGGATCCCGGCGGACACCGAAGCCCTCCCGGTCTACGAAAACCTTCTGTATTCGGAACACGCGGATCCGGTCTTATACGAAACGGAGGAGGAACTGCGCGGCGCGGCGGAAACGGCTGCCGAACGGCTCGGAATGACGGTCCTCTCCCTCGAGGTGCGGACGATGGGCGAGATCCGCGGGACGGAGTACACCGAAAGGCCCGCCGGCGCGTCCGCGGAATGCGAAGGGGATTTCGGCGCCGCGACCGTGTATGTATCGAACGCGGGCATGATCAGGACGCAGTTTTCCGATCCCCTCCCCTTCGGCAGCGAAGAGGAAAAGAGCGCGGCGATGGACATTCTGTCCGCCTATCTGGGCTACCGGGACGCTGTGATCGCGGAATCCGGGGATCGCAATATTTACGGAGTACGCAGTCGGCAGTATCGGGTTTACGAGGATTCCTCCGATCCCGTGCAGAAGCTGCTGAACTATTCGATCGCGGTGTCGCGGCTGTACGAAACGGACGACGGCGCGGGGCTCGGGACGGTCTGGAAGTACCCGGGAATCGACGTTTTGAAGTTCCTCGGCGACTATCCGGTGATCGGTGAGGACGAAGCGCGGGCCATGCTGATCCGGGGCGAGTACCTGACGACGGTTCCCGCCGACACGCTCCCGGAGAGCGGGATCACGGAGGATCGGATCGACCGGGTGGAACTCGTCTACCGGACGGGGCCGCGGGACAAATATATCGAACCGTATTTCCGGTTTCTCGTCCGGTTGAGGGAGGGCTTCCCGGCGAGCGCGGCCGAAGGACTCTCACACTGGGGCGCGTATTACGTCCCGGCCGTGCGCACGGAATACCTCGCCGAGATCCCGGTCTGGGACGGAAGTTTCAACTGAGCATCCCCCGGAAAAAAGAAAACCGCAGGCCGGAAAAGTCTGCGGTTCTTTCGGTTTCAGGATTCCCGGCACCGGCGGACCCAGTCGTCCCAGCGCGGATCGGCGGCGAGGGCGGATCTCACCCTGCCGTATTCCGGGACGGACCACCAGGGCCAGACGTCGGGCAGTTCGCGGGCGAAGGTCCCCGGCCGGTCTCCCGCTTCGATCTTCACGCCGCGGAGAAGGGGGGAGGTGTAGTGTTCCGCGTGCTTTTCCGGGAGGGCGTCGGAGAATTTCGCGTAATCGAGGGCGTGGAATAGGACAGGGAAAGCCTCGTCCGGTTCGTCTGCCAGCCCTAGATAATAGGAGCGGAGCATTTCGAGGCAGGCCAAAAACCCGTAAAGCCGCCCGTAAAACCCGTCCGTGCAGATCAGCCCGATCATGGATTCCGCGTTCGCGAGCAGATCCGCCGCCGTTTTCGGGTCGAGATTGCAGTCCGTCAGCACGATGCTCTCGATCAGTTCCGCCGAAATGCGCACCGTTTCGAGAAGGGCTTCGGACCGGGCAGTCACGGCTTCCTTCCCGTCGAACGCCGCGATCCGCAGAAAGGTCTTCGAAGCCGGGATCTCGGGGGCGGAGTCGGCAAGAAGCGCCGCCTTCTCGTGTTCTCCGAGATTCGCGCAGAGCGAGGACAGTTCCAGGACCGCCGTCTGCCGCATCTCTCCCCCGGTCAGAGCCGGAATGATCTTTTCATAGAGTTTGATTGCCTCCTGCCACTCCGGGTACTGCCGGTGCCGCTCCACGTCGAAGAGGCTGTACCCGTCCGGGCCGGTGATGTGGTATTCGCCCCGGCGCACGTAACCCGCGTTGTAGAGCGCGGAAGCAAGGGCGAGGGTGAGCTTTTCGTTCCCCGGGAATTCGATCAGGGCTTCCCGGGCGAGGGTGATACATTCGTCGAGATTCACGTCCTCCCCGTTGTTCTGCCTGTTCATGGCGTTGATCCTGTCCGCCAGCGCGTCGATCTTCTTCGAGCGTTCGCCCCCGTACCCGAACAACTCGTCGATGGACACGCCGAACGCGTTCGCGATGGACGGGAGCAGTTCCATGTCGGGATAGCAGGTCATGGTCTCCCAGCGCGAGACTGCCTGGGGGGACACGCCGAGGGCCGCCGCCAGATCCTCCTGTGTCCGCCCGTCCCGGAGACGGAGCGCGCGGATGTTTTTTCCGAGATCGGTGTTCATGCCGTTTCATCTTCCTTTCGGTTGGTTCTGTCACCGGCCGGTGCGATTCCATTATACCGGACCCCGGAACGAAAAGCAAGCATCAATCTGTTGTTGCAGATTCAACAGGAGCGTGAGAAAACCGCGCCTCCCCAAAAGATGGGAGAGACGCGGCGGTTTTTTGTTTTTCTCAGACGTTGATCTTCCAGCTTTTTGCCAATCCCGGGAATTTCACGTTCTCGGCCTTGCCGGGGCAGAGCGGGTATTCGCCGAGGCAGACGAAGAGGAACCAGGCTGCGGTCGTGCCGTTGTCCTCGTCCCCCGGGAAGCCGTCCGGCTCGTCGGAGAAATATCCGAGCGCGGCCTTGTGCGCCCAGTACGCGGCCTTTTCGGGATGCCCGAGGGCGGCGTATAGGAAGGGCAGATGGAAGGAGGGCTGATTCGAGATCGCGAACTGCCCGAGGTCGACAGCCGCCATCTCCGTCATTTCGTGGATCTCCCCGCCGTAGCCGTGGACCCGGTAGACCGGAGGCGTCGCAAAGAGCTCGTCCAGCTTCGCGAGCATTTTGTCCGGCCCGCCGAAGAGCTCCGCAAGCCCGTCGACGTCGTGGGGGACCGCGAAGGTGGACTGCCATGCCGAGGCCTCCGTGTATTCGCCGCCCCATTTGACGGGATCGAAGTCCTCCGCCATTTTACCCTCTTTGTCCTTCCCGCGCATGAAGCCGGTTTCGGGATCGAAGAGGTTTTTGTAGTTCTTCGCCCGCCGCTCGTATGCGGGGATCAGCTCGTCCCGGCCGAGAGCTTTCGCCACCTGCGCGATGCACCAGTCGCCGTAGGCCGCGTCGAGGGTGAGGTTGACGCTTTCGCCGTGCTCGTCCCGGGGCACGTAGCCGTATTTCACGTAGGATTCCGCGCCGTTGCGTCCGAAGCGGGGCAGGGGACCGTTGTGGTTGGCGTGGTTGAGCATCCCGTCGAGGGCGTCTTCCCAGGTCTTCCGGGAGCCGATCCCGTTCGCGACGGCCGTGGCGATCACCGCGTCGATCAGGGTGGAGGGCATGCAGCCGACCTCGCCGATGGAGATCCACCGGGGGAGCCAGCCGCATTCCCGGTAGTCGTTCACGAAGCCCTCGAGCATTTCGGCGAACTCCTCCCGCGCGATTTTCGAGAACAGCGGGTAGACCGTCCGGTAGGTGTCCCAGAATCCGTTGTCGGTGTAGCGCACTCCTTCCCGGATAGATCCGTCGTAAGGCGCGTAGTGGACCGGCCTGCCCTCCGCCGTCAGCTCGTAGCACTTGTGGGGGAAGAGGAAGGTCCGCCAGAGGCAGGTGTAGAAGGTGCGCTCCGTCTTCGGGTCGTCGAATTCCGCGTCGATCCGCCCGAGGCGTTCTGCCCAGATCGCGTCGTTCTCCGCCCTGACCTCGTCGAAGCTCCGTCCGGCGATCTCGCGCTCGATCACGGCCTCGGCATATTCCGCCGAAATGTAGGAGGTGCCGACGGAGAATTCAAGGTCGGCCGCGTTCAGGAAAATGTGCAGGTGTCCCTTGTCCGTGCCGTTCGTTCCGTTCGGCTTCGTCGCCTCGAAATCGACGTCGCCGGGCGCGAATTGCAGCACGAAGATCATCTTAAAATCCTTCGCGATGTCGCCGGAATGCCCGGTCGTCGTGCCGATCACCTCGTTCTTCTCCGGGACGACGGTGAACGCGTAATCGCCCATGACGGGAAGGATGGAGAGGCAGGAGCGGCGGTCCGTGTCGAAATGCAGGCGGCCTTTGGCTCCGCGCTCCGTCGGCGTGATCTCGAAATCGCACATCGGGCGCAGGAAGCGGATCTTCAGATACGAGGGCGTCATGACGTCGTCCGCCGGTCTGTGTCCGCCCCAGGCTCCGCCCGCCGAGGACGCGATCACGTCGTTCTGGGGCGTCATGAGGAAGGTCCCGTAGTCGCTGATCCACGGGCTCGGCTGATGGGTCAGGCGGATGCCCTCGACGCTGTGGGAGTCCGGATGGTAGTACCAGCTGCCGTTCCGCTCGGTCTGGGGGGCGAAGGCCGTCATGCCGAACGGTCTCTGCACGAGGGGGAGGGTGTTGCCCTGGGAGAAGCGGGGAACGGATTTCGTCCCCTGCCGGATGTTGACGAGAGAAATTCTGTCCATGAATGATCCTCCGGGTGTGTGATACCCTATTTTACCACGGAAAACGCATTCTGACAAGCGATTTTTGAAAAACAACGCGAAAGAGGTCTTGACATCCCGCCCCGAGTTCACTACAATAGAACCCGGGAGGAGCACAGCGTCCCGTCCCGCCAGAGCTGTTCGAGGGTCTTTCGCCTCGTCCTCCTGCCCGACACGGCGAGCTCGAGATCCAGCAGTACCCGGATATCCCCGGCCCGCCCGCGTTCTTCATCTGAGCCGGATTTCCCCGTTCCGCGCCGCCTGAAAAAGAGCCCCTTCCGCTTTTCTCCCGGAGAGCCGTTCCCGGGGGACCCTTCCTCTCCGGAGCGGGCGTCCTCTTCGGTCAGAACGTCGATCCGGGTCTCGCAGCGGTACCTTGCCCGCCTCGCGTCCGCCGCGGTTTCGACTTTCGCCGCTTCCGCCATCCTCTCCGCCGCCGTCCCGTAGAAGCGGTTCATCCTCTCCGCGTCCTCCGGGCGTTCCTCGTCGGAGAAGCAGGGGAGAACGATCTCCCATCCCCGGCGTCCCTCCCGCTCGATGCGGAATTCCTTCCATGTCATAACAGTCCCTCCGCGCGGATGATTTCAATTTCCGTACAGTTCAGTATATACAGGAAAGGCTTGTTTTATGTCTCAGCTTTCCCCCCTCGCCGACCGCGCCCGTCCCGTGAGCTTCGACGAGATCGTCGGCCAGCGGCACCTCTTCGGTCCGGACGGCATTCTCCGGCGGATGGTGTCCCGGGGCGTCGTCCCCTCGATGATCTTCTTCGGCCCTCCGGGATGCGGCAAGACCACCGCGGCCTCGATCATCGCCTCGCAGACCCACAAGACCCTCTACCGCCTCAACGCCACCACCGCGGGGCTGGACGATATCCGCCGGGTGGCGAAGGACGCGGACGGGATCCTCGGGGCCGAGGGCGTGATGCTCTACCTCGACGAGATCCAGTACTTCAACAAGAAGCAGCAGCAGTCCCTGCTGGAATACCTCGAGGACGGCCGCATCACCCTCATCGCCTCCACCACCGAAAATCCGTACTACTACATCTACGACGCCCTGCTCTCCCGGTGCTCGGTGTTCGAGTTCAAACACGTCCCGGCGGCGGACATCGAAGAGAGGCTCCGATCGGTGGCCGCGAAGGAATATCCCCGGGCGTCCGTGTCCGACGAGGCATTCCGGGCGCTGGCAGACGCGGGAGCCGGGGACGTCCGCCGGTCCCTCACCATGCTCGAAGCGGCCCTCGGAGCGGCGGAAAACCCGGACGGCACGGCGGAGGCGGACCTCGCGCTCGTCGAATCCCTCATCCCCTCCGTCAGCCAGAGCAATTTCGACCGGGACGGGGACGTGCATTACGATCTGCTCTCCTGCCTGCAGAAGTCCATCCGGGGCTCCGATCCCGACGCGGCGGTGTTCTATCTCGCGCGTCTCCTCGAGGGCGGGGATCTGATCTCCCCCTGCCGCCGCCTGATGGTGATCGCCTCGGAGGATATCGGACCCGCCTACCCGATGGCCCCGGTGATCGTGCGCGCCTGCGTCGAATCCGCCCGGGAACTGGGACTGCCCGAGGCGCGGATCCCCCTCGCCAACGCCGCCGTCATCCTCGCCACCGCCCCGAAGTCCAATTCCGCCTACGCCGCCTACGCCGCCGCCGAGGGCGAGATCCATGCCGGACGGGGGACGGAGATCCCGCTCCATCTGCGCAGTCCGAAGTTCAAAGGGTACAAATATCCCCACGACTTTCCCGGCCACTGGGTCGCCCAGCAGTATCTGCCGGACGATCTGAAAGGAAAGCGGTTCTACGCGTTCGGAGAAAACAAGACCGAACAGGCCGCGAAGCAGTATTTCGAAAAAATCAAAGGAGAAACGCCGTGAAAAAGCCGGACTTTCATTCGCTCCCCCGGGATTTCCGGGACGATTACGCGAAATTCGCCGCCCTGCGCCTCGCGGGATCGGGGATCGTCATGATCGCCGCGGCGGCCGCCTGCTTATTTCTCGATTTCAGCGGACTGAAATACCCGGCGATGGGGGCCGTCTTCGTCCTCGCCGTCGGGATCGCGGTCTCCTGCGTCCTCTTCGGCCTCCACCGGTTCGCGAAGCCCGCGTGGCAGGGGGAGATCACGGACATCGACTGCGGGTTCAGGCTCGCGAACACCGGGCAGAGGGGCAGGGCCGAACGGCAGATGATGGTCGACCTCATCGTGGACCGCGGGGAGAAGAAGCCTTACGCGATCCGCCTCTTCCGGGAGGACGGCGTCACCCACGGGAAGGTCAGGATCAACGTCTTCCAGACCGAGGCCCCCTACAAGACCGGGGACACCCTCCTCTTCCTCCCCGGCTTCCGCTATCCCGCCCGGATGGACGTGAAGGACGCGGCCGAGACCCTCGATCCGAAATTCGTCTGCCCCTTCTGCGGCTGGATCGGCCCGCTCAGCCGGGAGAACTGCTACAAGTGCGGCCGGACCGTTCTCAAATGACGCCTGTGAGGAGATCCCCCGTCCGATCCGTCCCTCCCGGCGGGGGAGATGAAAAAACAGACGGAAAAATCCCGGAAAAAACCGAAAAAACTGTGGGAAAATCCCTTGACAACGGGGCGGCTCTGTGGTATAATTCCATTCGTTGTTGAACCAAAGACAGCAGGTTACCGTAAAAGCGAAGCCGCCACCCTGCCGAGGAGAGACGTTCGAATACACGATATTCACGGTCTTTTTTCGTCTGCGCGGCGGAGAAGGACTTTTTTCGTGCCTGTCATATCCTGATAAGGAGGAAACACTCAATGCCCAGCGCGAAAATCTTAGAGCAGAAGAAAGCGATCGTGGAAGGTCTTGCGGACAAGATGAGCCGTGCGGCGTCCGGCGTGCTCGTGAAGTACGAAGGCATCACCGTCGACGAAGACACCAAGCTCCGCAAAGCTCTGCGCGAAGCCGGCGTCGAATACGCCGTCATCAAGAACACGCTCATCGGCAAGGCTGCTGAAAAGGCCGGTTTCGACGGACTCAAGTCCGAACTGAACGGCATGAACGCCCTCGCCGTCAGCTATGAAGATCCGATCGCCCCCGCGAGAATCCTGAAGGAATACGCGGACAAGATTGAGACCTTTGAGATCCGCGGCGGCCTTCTCGAAGGCAAGGTCGTGGACGCGGCTACCGTGAACGAACTGGCATCCATCCCGGGCAAGGAAGCCCTCGTCGCCAAGTTCCTCGGCAGCATCCAGAGCCCGCTCTACAAGTTCGCTTATGTGCTCCAGGCCATCGTGGACAAGGAAAACGAAGGCGAAGCCCCGGCGGAAGCTCCCGCTGAAGAAGCACCCGCAGCCGAATAATCACGGCTCAAAAAATCCGAATAAGACATCATCATTCATAAACGGAGGAAATTAAAATGGCAACCGAAAAGTCTCTTGCGATTCTTGAAGAAATCAAGTCCCTCACCATCCTCGAACTGGCTGACCTCGTGAAGGCCGTTGAGGAAGAGTTCGGCGTTTCCGCCGCTGCTCCCGTGGCTGTCGCCGGCGCCGGCGCTGCTGCCGCTCCCGTTGAAGAGAAGACCGAATTCGACGTCATCCTGAAGTCCTTCGGCGCGAAGAAGCTCGACGTCATCAAGGTCGTCCGCGAAATCACCGGCCTCGGCCTGAAGGAAGCGAAGGACCTCGTCGAGAGCGCTCCGAAGCCGATCAAGGAAGGCATCTCCAAGGAAGACGCGGAAGCCCTCAAGGCGAAGATCGCGGCTACCGGCGCGGAAGTCGAAGTCAAATAAGTTTCCGAACCGAACCAGACAGATCAACCCGTTCAATAACCGGAAAACAGACGCCCGAACAAGCGTCTGTTTTTTGTCTTTCCGGGGGATGATACTTTTTCCTTCTTTGAAGCTGACTTCATGGGTTTTGATTGCGTCACGTAGACGGCGAATGACGGGGTGGGAATGTCATGTATCCAAACATGAGACCAACCATCCCACCCCCGAGAATCCCCTTTGGGAATTCTCGCTTACGGCAGCCGTAACATGTGAGCTCACGAAGGATAACTCTGATAAGGTTGGATGACTAAATGGGTGTGCGGACACAGCCTGAACGAAATTGTGAGAGCCATTCCCCTTACCCAATTGAAGTTTCTTGCCGCTGAACTTGTTCAGCAGGGCTTCATTTTCAAAGAAGCCTCGTTTCCCTTTTTGCGAACATCCCGGTCGAAAATCATAAATCTTTTTCGGAGCTTTCGATTCATCGGTTGACAAATCGCCTCTTTTGTGGTATACTAACATACTGAAATATCAGATTCGCGGGGTTTTTGCCCCGGAGAGGTCGGAATGGCGAAGCAGAAGTATCTGGAATGCGGCAAGGCGGTCTCCACCCATGGGGTGCGGGGGACGCTGAGGCTCGAATCGTGGTGCGATACCCCCGGGACGCTGGCGGCTCTCGGGACTCTCTATAAAAAGAACGCCTCCGGGGAATTCGTCCCCATGAAGGTGCGCTCCTCCTCCGTGCAGAAGGGCATGGCCCTCGTCTCCTTCGAGGAGGTGAACACCCTCGAGGACGCGATCCCGTACAAGGGGACGGTCTTCTACGCGGACCGGGACGAGATAAAGACCCGCCCGGGCGACGTCTTTGTGGCGGATCTTTTGGGACTTTCCGTGAAAGACGCGGAGACCGGCGAAGTCTACGGGACCCTCTCGGACGTGATCTCCCCCGGCGGGCGCGACATCTATGTGGTGGACGACGTCCGGGGAGGATCGTTCATGATCCCGGCGGTGAAGGAATTCATCCGGGAGACCGTCACGGAAGGGGAGCGGGCGGGGGTGTACGTCTCCCTGATCGAAGGGATGCGGGAATGATGCGGATCGACATCCTCACCCTCTTTCCCGAATACGTGGACGCCATCCTGTCCGAGAGCATCATCGGGAGAGCCCGCCGCGCCGGAAAGCTGGACGTCCGCTGCCACAACATCCGCGACTGGTCCGAGGACAAGCACCGCCGGGTCGACGACACCCCCTACGGAGGAGGGCGCGGGATGCTCATGGCGGCTCCCCCCATCTACCGGGCGTGGAAGGCCGTCACCGAAGACCGGGGGGACGATTCCCTCCATACGGTCTACCTCTCCCCCCGGGGCTCCGTCTTCTGCCAGAACAAAGCGAAGGAGTTCGCGGGATTCGACCGGCTGGTGCTGATCTGCGGCCATTACGAGGGCGTGGACGAGCGGCTGATCGAGGAGATCGTCGACGAGGAGATCTCCATCGGGGATTTCGTCCTGACGGGAGGGGAACTCCCCGCCTGCCTCGTGACGGACGCCGTGGGAAGGCTCTGCGACGGCGTGCTCTCCCTCCCTGAATGCTACGAAAACGAGAGCTTCGGCGACGGACTGCTCGAATACCCCCAGTACACCCGCCCGCCGGTCTGGATGGGCAGGGAAGTCCCCGAAGTCCTGCTCTCCGGCCATCACGCGAACATCGAGAAGTGGCGGCACGAAGAAGCCCTCCGCATCACAAAGGAACGCCGCCCCGATCTGCTGGAACCGAACGGAACAGAAAAATAAAGTTCACTCCTGACGCCCCAGATAGGCGAGGATCCCGTTCGTCAGACCCTCGGCGAAGAGGTTCGGCGAATAGGCCAGAAGCGCGGCGTCTTCGGGATTGGTGATGAACCCGAGCTCCATGAGGACCGCCGGCATCCGGGTCTTCCGCAGCACATAGAGGGAAGGCCGGGCAAAGATCCCGCGGTTTTCGAGGCCCGTCGCGTCCGTCACCCCTTCGAGGAGACGCCAGGCAAGCCATTCCGCCTCGCTGTCCCGCCGGAATACGAAGGCTTCCGAGCCCGAGGCGGCGGTCACGTCGGAGGCGTTGCAGTGGAGGCTGATGAAGTAGTCGGCGTCCCAGTCGTTGGCCTCGTTCACCCGGGCGGCGAGGGAGGTCGCGACGGACGTGCCCAGCCGGGTCCCCGGCGTCGGGCGGGAGAGCTTCACGTCGAAGCCGTACCCCCGGAGCATCGCCGCGGTCCGCTGTCCGATGGCATAGACGAGATCCTGCTCCCGGAATCCGTTTCCTTCCGCGCCCGCGTTGGGATTGTCGGGGTTGTGCCCCTGATCGAGATAGATTTTGAGCGGCATGGGTTTCCTCCGTTCGAGATACGCTGAATATCAGACTGATATGAAAGAACTGGAAAAGCTGACCTCCCTCGTCCGTCAGGCCGTCGGAAAATACGGGATGATCTCCCCCGGGGACCGCGTGGCCGTGGGACTGTCGGGAGGCAAGGACTCCGCGGCCCTCCTCTGTGTCCTCGCGTCCCTCAGACGGTATTCCCCCGTCCCCTTCGACCTCGTCGGGATCACCGTCGATCCGGGATTTCCGGGGGGCGAAGGGCTGTTCGACCCCGTGGCGGCCTATTGCCGGGACCTCGGGGCGGAGTACAGGACCGTGAAGACGGAGATCTATTCCGTCGTCTTCGAAGAGCGGCGGGAGAAGAATCCCTGCGCCCTCTGCGCGAAGATGCGGCGGGGGGCTCTGGTCGGGGAGGCGAAGGCGGCGGGAGCCTCGAAACTCGCCCTCGGCCACCACATGGACGACGCGGCCTCCACCTTTCTCCTCTCCCTGCTCCGGGGCGGGCGGATCGGATGCTTTTCCCCGGTGACAGGATATGAGGATGCGGGGATTTCCGTGATCCGGCCTCTCATCTACTGCCGGGAGAGGGAGATCCGCGCTCTCGTCCGCGCCGCGGGGATCCCCGTCGTGAAAAGCCCCTGCCCCGCCGATCACGGGACGGAGCGGGAGGACATGGAAGAGCTCGCCCGGGATCTGGACGCCCGGTACCGGGGATTTTACAAACGACTCGTCGGCGCGCTGGAACGGTCCAAAATCGACGGCTGGCGGGATTCTTAAAAAAACTTAATATTTATTTTTCCCGAACAAGGAACTTTTCCGCCGTCTCCGTCGTCTTATAGATGATTGCCCGAAAAGCATCCGCAAATCAGAAGAAAAACCCGATCGGAACCCCCGTTCCATCCGTTTGAATATGAGCAGAAAAACCAAAACAAACCCGGCGGAGGAAGAAGCGCGTCCCCGCGGAAAAAAACGCCGCTTCGGCCTGTCGCGCAGGGAACGTGCGGAACGCTTCGCGACCTCCTTTTACATGTTCCCCTCGCTGGCGGGCGTGCTCACCTTTTTCATCCTGCCGTTCTTCGTCGTGATCTACTACTCCCTGATCGACGACACGTCCTCCGGGATTTTCGTGGGGATCGACAATTTCACCCGGCTGTTCGAGAACTCCGCCTTCAAGCTCGCCCTCCGCAACACCGGCCTGTTCTCCGTGACCGCCGTGCCGCTTGTCGTGGTGCTGGCTCTCGCGCTGGCGGTGCTCCTCGACGCGAACGTGCCCTACAAGAGCACCTTCCGCACCATCTTCCTCTCGCCGATGATCGTCCCGGCCGCCTCCGTCATCCTGATCTGGCAGGTGCTCTTCGACTTCAACGGCGTGGTGAACTCCGCCATCAGTTTTTTCGGCGGGGACCCGGTGGAATGGCTCAAGTCCGACTACGGCTATCTCGTGGTGGTGATGCTCTTCCTCTGGAAAAACATCGGCTACAACATGATCATGTTCATGTCCGCCCTCTCGAATATCCCCCGGGACATCATCGAGGTGGCGATGCTGGACGGATGCGGGCCGGTGCGGCGGTTCTTCTCCATCAAGCTCCGCTATCTCTCCTCCACGATCTCCTTCGTCACCATCATGTCCCTCATCAACTCCTTCAAGGTGTTCCGGGAGGTGTACCTTCTGACGGGCGACTACCCCTTCGAGACCATGTACACCCTCCAGCACTTCATGAACAACACCTTCGCCAACTATGAATATCAAAAGCTGTCGAGCGCGGCCGTGGTGCTGTGCCTCATCATGATCGTCATCATCGGGCTCCTGCTCTTCATCGACGACCGGGCGGGAAGGGGGCTTGACGAATGACCGGATCCTCCTCCGTGCCCGCGCGCAGGAAAAAGAAGATCACCGTCGGCCGCGTGCTGTTCCTCTTCTTCGCCATGACGGTGCTCCTCACCTTCGCGGCTCTCTTCCTCTTTCCGACGGTGTTCACCGTGACGAACTCCTTCATGTCCACCACCGAGATCACAGCCAACTACGGCAAGATCTTCACCGGACTCGGCGTGGCGGGGAGCGGCGGACGGGTGTTCATCGGCGAGCAGGTGAATCTGCAGCTCATTCCGAACAAGGTCAGCTTTTCCCAGTACGCGACGGTGCTTCTGACCTCCCCGGACTACCTCTTGAAATTCTGGAATTCCGTCATCTACGTGCTCCCCATCGTGCTCTTTCAGCTGATGGTGGCGGCGGGGGCGTCCTACGCTTTCGCCCGGGTGCACACGAAATTCCGCGGCATCGTCTTCTTCGCCTACATCATCCTCATGCTGATGCCCTATCAGGTCACGCTGGTGCCGAACTATCTGGTGATCGACAAGCTGAACCTGATGAATACCCGCTGGGCCATCATCCTGCCGGGCATCTTCTCCCCCTTCTCGGTCTTCATCCTGACGAAGTTCATGCGGCGCATCCCCTCCTCCGTCACCGAGGCCGCGAAGCTGGACGGGGCGGGGGAGCATCAGATCTTCTTCCGGATCTTCCTTCCCCTCTGCCAGAGCGTCCTTTACTCCGTGGCGATCCTCGTGTTCCTCGACTACTGGAACATGGTGGAACAGCCGCTGATCCTTCTGACAGACGAAGAGCTCTATCCCCTGTCCGTCTTCCTCTCGAAGATCAATCAGGGGGACACGGGCATCGCCCTCGCCATCGCGGTGATCTATATGGTGCCCCCGGTCCTGCTCTTTTTGTACAGCGAAGACTACCTCATCGACGGGATCTCCTATTCCGCGTCGGTGAAGGGATAATTGAAAAAATATCATCCGCTCCGATCTCCGGCGCACGCATCTGCCGGACCGATTCCTCTCCCGAAAGGCTTTTATCATGGAAAACAAAGCGCAGAACAGACGCGACTGGGTCAAGAACATCGCGATCATCTTCCTCGTGATCCTGCTTCTTCTGACCTTTTTCTCCCGCACCATCATGAACGCGAGGCTTCCCGAGGTCTCCGCGCAGTACGCCCAGTACGCGACGCTCTCGTCGGCGGTGAAGGCGTCCGGCACGGTGAAGGCCAACGAGAGCTACAACGTCATTTTCGAGGAAGAGGAAAAGGTCGAGCAGACCCGCAAGGTGCAGTCCGTCTACGTCAAGGCGGGGGACACCGTCGAGAAGGACGCCCCCATCCTCGCGCTCTCGAACGATCCCTCCGAACAGCTGAAACAGGCCCGGGAGGATCTCGCGAAGGCGGAGGAGGATCTCGTCAAGCTCAAGGAGAGCGGGAACGTGGACGGCATGACCTCCGACAAGACCCTGATCGACGCCCAGCGCAAGATCGACAAGGCCGAGGACAAGCTGAAAGAGCTGGAAGCCGAATATAAGTCCGTCCTCGCCGGAGGGGACCCCGCTACCGTCATCAAGGACGCCGTGAAGTCCCTGAACGAGCAGATCAAGGGGATCGAGGCGAACATCAAGGACGTCCAGAAGCAGATCAAGGAGATCGAAAAGAAAAACGCCGATCTCAACACGAAGATCTCCGAAGTCTCCGGCAAGCTGGCCTCCGCGGAAGCGCTGATCGAGGAGGATATCCTTTCGCAGGAAACTGTCTGGCAGAAGCTCACGGCCGCCGAAGGCGCTCTGACCGAAGCGCAGCATACATACGACAGCGCGCAGGCTTCCTACGACGCCCTCAAAGCCGAAGAAAACAGCTGGCAGGAGATGGTCGACAGGATCGGCGGGGCGATAGGAGACGTCGAGAAAGCGAATACCCTGACCAACCAGATCAAGGAACTGGAAAATTCGCTGGAAAACTCATATCTCGAACTGCAACGATACGAGGAGGATTACGCGTCACAGCTCGGCGATCTCGAAAAGACGAGGGATCAGACGATTGCCGACGCCGCGAAGGCAGACAAGTCTCAGACAGGCGCGGCGGAAATCGAAGAAACATACAGTAAAGCCGTCAACGCGGCGTGGGACGACTATGTAAAACAGACCGATACGCTTCAGACCAACCACATAAGGTCGACGGAGGACGCCGTCTATCAGTTGAAACAAATCACGGAAGAGCTTAAGGGAACGATCAGCGACACCTATATGTCGAGTGAAGTTTCCAATGCACTGAGTAAAGTTGACGATTATGTGAAGTATAACCAGATCAATGATCTATACAAGTTCAGAAGTGAGGAATACAGCAATTTAATCGACGTAGTCAGAAAAATTACCAACGACGACGAAAGATCCATCGCGGAAAACCATTGCGAAACCATTTATACGTCGGTTGTCCAGCTGATTCGGAACGAAGAAGATTACTATGACATGCTGTCCGAATACGCGTCGGCAAGGGATCGAGCCATTTCATCGGCAGAAGAAGCGAGGACCCAGAGCTATAAAACAGTCGTCGACAGCGCGGTGAGTTCGAGCGAATCCTACGCGAAGGCCGAAGAGGCGGCATGGGAAACCTATTACAACGCGGCCGACACGCTCCGGCGCACCCACGACCGGTACGTGGAGGACATGGACGTCAAGATCAAGGATACGGAAAAGAAGATCGAGGACGCGAAATCCAAGCTCTACGTGATCGACATGCCCGAGGTGGACGACGTCATTCAGTACGAATTCGACTACGACCTCGGCGACGCGAAGGACAAGCTGGAAAAAGCGAAAACCGCGGCGTCGGAAGCGGAGGAAGCCATGAAGAAGGCCGAAACCGATCTCACCGCCGCGAAGGACAAGGTCGCCTCCCTGAAAAAGCAGACTTTGGCCGAGGGGACCGCCTCCGGGTATCGCGCAGAGCTCACCGGGCTCAAAGCGTCCCTCGAAGCCAACAACAACGCCATCGACCGGTGCAACGACACCATCGACGGGTACAATGAGCGCATCGAAGCCCTCCGGGAAAAGATCACCGAAAAGAACGACGAACTCGCCGACGTCCCGAAGAAGCGGGATCCCGACGAGGTGAAAAAGGAGATCGAAGAACAGAAGGAGACCATCGAGGACCTGAAAGAGACCTTCAAGATTACCGAGGGCACGGAGGACAACACCAAGGCCGATCGCGAACGCGGGATCGAAAAGGCCGAAAAGGAAGTGAAGGACCTCAAGGAGAAAGTCAAGCTCTACGAGGGCCTCGGGGATCAGAAGAACGTCACCGCCCCCATCGCCGGACGCATCGTCTCCGTCAATTTCGTCCCCGGCGACACCGTCACGAGCGGCGCGACCGTCGCGAGCATCGAGATCGCCGACAAGGGCTATATCGTGGAACTCTCCATGAGCGCGGAGGAGGCCCGCCGGATCCAGGTCGGCTCCCCCGTCACCGTCACCAACTCCTGGTGGTATTCCAATATCTCCGCCTCCATCGCGCAGGTCAAGTCCGACCCGAAGAGCCAGGGCAAGAACCGCATCATCGTGATGGACGTCACGGGAGACGTCAGCGAAGGGCAGAGCCTGAACTTCTCCATCGGCGACCGGAGCCAGTCCTACGACTCCGTGCTCCCGAACTCCGCCATCCGCGAGGACAACGAGGGCAAGTTCGTATTGACCGTCGAATCGAAGAAGACTCCCCTCGGAGTGCGCTACACGGCCCGCCGCTCCGCCGTCGAGATCATCGCGTCCGACGACACCCAGTCCGCGGTGAGCGGCCTTTACGGAAGCGAATTCGTCATCACCAGCTCGACGGTGCCGATCGCGGACGGTCAGCAGGTCCGGCTGGCGGGCGACTGATCCGGGGGACGGCATGAACGGCAAGGTCAACAAATCCATCCTGAAAGCCTCCGGCATCGCGGCTCTCGTCATGATCGCGGCCCTCGCCCTCTGCGGGATCTTCGAGCTCGCCGTCCTCGGCATGAAGAACTCCCTCGTCACCCTCGGAGCGGGAAAGTGGTGGTCCGCGGACGGGGATCGGTACGCCGTCGTCGGGCTGTACGCCGAGGAAGACGCCGGGATCGTATGGGACAATGTGGGAGGCTGGGTCCGCTCCATCGACGCCGGACTGCTCGAAGCCTCCGTCACCCCGAACGAGGGGGCAAGGTCCTGGGCCTGGTGCTCCGGCGCGGACGTCCTTCTGTCCGTACAGGGGCCGAAGGGCACGGTCAACGCGGAAACGCTCGCCGTCTCGGGGGACTTCTTCGTCTTCCACCCGCTGAAATTCGTCTACGGGGGCGGATTCCTCAACGACGACTCCAATCCGATGGGAGTCGTGCTGGACCGGGATCTCGCCTGGCGGGTCTACGGCGCGGAGAACATCGTCGGCATGACCGTCACGGTCGGCGGCGAGGAATTCACCATCGTCGGGATCACGGACCGGGAATCGGATTCCGCCGCCTATAAAAAAGCCTACGGCGACGTCCCGCGGATGTACATGAACTACGCCGGTTACGCAAAGATCGGCGAGAAGAACGTCACCCTGTTCGAGGCGGCCCTGCCCAATTCCGTCCGGGGCTTCGCCATGAACATCTTCACAGGGGCGGTCCGGCCGAACGAATCGGCGACGGCGGTGATCGAGGCCACCGACCGGTTTTCCCTGAAAAACCGCTTTGAAAACATGAAGCAGCTCTCCTACGCGTGGGTCAGCGTCAACAAGATCGAATATCCCTACTGGGAGAACGAGGCCCGCGTGATGGACTACCGCGCCGCCGTGATGATGCTGTTCGAAGTCGGACTGGCT
This sequence comes from uncultured Ruminococcus sp., assembly GCA_902782445.1. Lineage (GTDB taxonomy): Bacteria > Bacillota > Clostridia > Oscillospirales > CAG-272 > UMGS1696. Next base: position 17,178 of record CACZNC010000005.1, on the reverse strand, counting down.
GCCGTCGCGGGGACTGCGCTCCTCTTGTCGTTCATCCTGCTCCGGGTTTCCGGCTGGACCCTCACGGCCGAGGTGAAACGCCTCTGGCAGAAGGCCGGGGAAAAACGGAAGCAGAGGCTGCGGGACAAACCGGCGAAGGTGCCGAAACCGAAAAAAGAAAAGAAACCGAAAGAACCGAAGAAATCAAAAAAACCGAAGACGCCGGAGAACGCCCCGGAGCCGGAGGAGGAAGAAGCGATTCTTCCCGATCCCGCGGGCCCCGACGAACCCGGGACCATCCCGGAGAAAGAGGCAGACTGATGAAGAAAACAAAGATCCTTTCCGCCCTGCTCGCCGCCCTTCTTGCGCTGACCTCGGCGGGGAGCCTCGCTTCCTGCAGAAAGGCGGGAGCCGAACCGAAGAAGGAGAAGCGCACCAACGTCTACGCGGGGGAGACCGTCTCCCTGCCCGCCGAAGTGAACTATGTGCAGAGCATCGTGACGGACGGGGCAAAGGCGTATCTGACCTACGAGGCGGAATATACCGCCGTGTACAACGACGTGGGCGAGGTCGTCGAGAGGACCCCCGGCTTCAAATGGGACGAGAACCAGAAGAGGGAAGAGACCCTGCCCGAGGGATGGTGGATCGGATATGACTCCCAGAGCATGCTCATGACGGTGGATCTCGCCACCCGGGAGACCTCCTCCGCTCCCTTCGCCTTCGACGGCGAGACCTACGGATGGGCGAACGGCTGGGCTCCCGGACCGGACGGCACCCTCGTCACCCGCACCCAGAAATGGGACTACGACGAGGAGACCGAAATGTCCTCCCAGAAGTCCTTCATCATCACCGTCGATCCCGCCACCGCGGAGGTCAAGAAGGTCATCGAGATCGTCGACGCCCTCGGCAAGGCCGGACTGGACCCGGAGAACACCTACATCAACCAGTTCGTCATGACCCCCGACGGCATCTACCTCTCCACCGAGACCGACATCCTCGTCCTCGACACGGAGGGCGGCTACAAGTCGAAGGTCCCGCTCAACCTGGGCGACGGCTGGACCCAGGGCATGTGGAAGGTCGGAGACCGCCTCGTCGTCGCGGTGTACTCCGGCGGAAAACAGAGCCTGAAAAGCGTCGAGAACGGGCAGGTGACGGATATCGCCACCGAGACCGTGAAGAGCATCGGTTCCCAGTCCCCCTCCTTCTCGGACGACAGCAATCTCTATTACAACACCTCCACCGGCATTTCCGCCTACAACCTCGAAAACGACACCTACACGGAAGTGCTGAACTTCATCAACTCCGATATCGACGAGTCCGGCAATCTGGCCTTCCTCCCCGACGGACGCCTCCTCATGGCCGTCACCGACTGGTCCCAGAGCCCCTCCGCCACCACCCTCTCGATCCTGAGCCGGGTCCCCGACGAGGAGCTTGCCGAGGAGATCATTCTCCGCCTCGGATGCGTCTACGTGGATTACAACCTGAGAAAGTCCATCATCCGCTACAACAAGCAGAACACCGGCATCCGCGTCACGATGGTTGACTACTCCTCCTACAACAACGAGGACAACGAGTGGACCGGCGCCGTCACCCAGTTCAACAACGACATCACCACCGGCAAGATCCCGGATATGGTCCTGCTGAATTCGGAGATGCCCATCGAGAGCTATCTGCGCAAGAACATCTTCGTCGACCTCAACAAGTACATCGACGACGAAGAAAAGGGCGTCAACCGGGCGGATTTCATCGACAAGGTCTGGAGATCCTCCGAGACGAACGGCCGCCTCAATTCCATGATCCTCACCTACCGCATCCAGACCCTGCTTGCCAAGAGCGAGATCGTCGGAACGGAATCCGGCTGGACCTTTGACGAGATGATGGCCGCCATCCGCTCCCTGCCCGAAGGAGCCCGGGCCTTCTACGAGTACAGCCGGGACGAGATCGTCAACAATTTCTTCACCTATTCGATGGAATCCTTCATCAACTGGGAGACCGGAGAGACCTATTTCGACACCCCCGGCTTCATCGAATTCATGGAATACCTCAAGACCTGCCCCGAGAAGGGATACTGGGAGGAACGCTACGGCGAGGGCTACGAGTACGACCCCGTGGCCGACCGGGCGTTCGAGGAGGAATACGCCCTCCGCTTCAAGAACAACAAGGCCCTGTTCCAGATGGGATATTTCTACGACTTCTCCGGGTATCTCAACTCCCGCAACGAATTCGGCCTGAAGGAAGTCACCTGCATCGGCTATCCCCGGAACGGAGAGGGCAACGGCATGGTGATCCTCCCGACCATCGAGCTTGCCATCGCCACCAAGTCCCAGGCAAAGGATCAGGCGTGGGAAGTCCTCAAATACCTCATGAAGGACGAGAAGCTCACGGACGGCTTCGGCCTCACCGTCAACCGCGCCGTGATGGACGACATGTACGCGAAGGCGCAGGAGAACTACGGCGATTATGCGCCTACGGACGACGCCTTCGACTGGATGGTCGACGAAGGGTACAGCGAAGAGTACATCGAGCTCCAGAAGAGCAGACGCCAGCCCTACGATCAGGCGGGGGTTGACTATCTGAGAGACCTCATCCTCGACGCCTCCACGGTATCCCGCACGGACAGCGCCCTTGTCGATATCATCAAGGAAGAGCTTTCGGCCGTGCTCGCGGGAGCCAAGGCCGCCGACGTCGCCGCCAAGCAGATCGCAAGCCGCGTCGGGATTTACGTGTCCGAACACTCTTGAAATGCAATCCCTTCAGGAAGGGATTAAGGAATGAAACGCTCCGCGTTTCGGATTAATGTCCCTGCGCGGGACAAGCGCCGGGAGGGACCATCTCAGGCCGAAGGCCCCTCCCGAGGGTCCCTTGGCCGTATGGCATAACTGTACAGCTCGTCCCGGAATCGAAATTCGATTTTGTATCCCACGTCCTCGCGCGGTCTATGTTCGTGCAGCTTAACCCGTGCACGGAACAAGTTCCGTGGCCTCCGGCAGCGTTTCAGGCGCGCATTACAGGGGGCCGCAGCCGGTTTGTACAGACAAAACTTGTTTGATCTGTTCTGGCCGGAATCAGACCGAAACCGTTTGCCCCATCCTTCCGCCGTCTTCTCCCAATCAAAGGAGCGGACGGCTTTTTCCGTTCTACTAGCCACTAACAACTGGCGACTAGCCGCTCTCCCCGGCACTCCCGTCTCCGCCTTCTCGTGATTTTTGCTGATTCTCTTGACAAAACGGCTGAAAAAGTGTATCATGATACCGGGATTTTCCGCCGTTTTGCGGAATCACTCCATCATTTCAAAATATAAAGGAGAACGATTATGCTGGCACAGAGACCCCCGATGGGTTGGAACTCCTGGAATACCTTCGGTGAGAACATCAACGAACAGGTGGTGCGGGACACCGCGGACGCCATCGTCGCGAAAGGACTCAAGGACGTCGGCTATGAGTACGTGGTCATCGACGACTGCTGGTCCCTGAGACAGAGGAACGAAGAAGGCCGCATCGTGCCGGATCCGAAGAAATTCCCCTCCGGGATGAAAGCCCTCGCGGATTACGTCCACAGCAAGGGCCTGAAATTCGGCATGTACTCCTGCGCCGGGACCAGAACCTGCGCGGGCTATCCGGGATCCTTCGACTACGAGTTCATCGACGCATGCACCTTCGCGGAGTGGGGAGTCGACTTCCTCAAGTACGACTTCTGCTATAAGCCCGCCCTCGCCAACGGCCCCATCCTCTACAACAGAATGGGCATGGCACTCAAAGCCTCCGGCCGCGAGATCCTCTTCTCCGCATGCAACTGGGGCTCCGACTCCGTCGAAAAGTGGATCCGCTCCGCGGGCGCCCACATGTACCGCTCCACCGGCGATATCAACGACTCCTTCGACTCCTTCAAGAACATCGCCATGAGCCAGGTGGACAAGCTCGCCTACTCCGGCCCCGGCTGCTACAACGACATCGACATGCTGATCGTCGGAATGCGCGGCAAGGGCAACGTGGCCAACGGCGGATGCACCGACACCGAGTACCGCACCCACTTCGCCCTGTGGTGCCTCTTCCAGTCCCCGCTCATGATCGGCGGCGACCTCTCGAAGATCGACGAGACCAACCTCGAACTGCTCAAGAACAAGGAACTGCTCGCCCTCAACCAGGACGCCGAGACCAGAAACCCGATGATGGTCCGCGGCGGCGACAGACCGATCTTCTTCAAGCACCTCGAAAACAACGAGTACGCCCTCGCGTTCTTCAACTTCACCGACCGCGACGGCTGGGGCGACATCGAATACTACGACCTCGGCCTGACCGTGGCTTCCGGGTACGGCTTCAAGTTCCGCGACATCTTCTCGGGCGAGGAGACCGGCGTCACCTTCGGTCATTTCAGCACCGGGATCAAGGCCCACGACTGCCGGATCCTGCGCGGCACGCTCGTCAAGAAATAATCCGTGGACAGCGAGAGCGCGAAACAGCCCTGCTGCAAGAAGTGCGGCAAAGTCCTGAGCTACGACGAGATCGGGATCCACAAGAAAATGATCAACCGGGGCGCGACGGAGTTCTTCTGCCTCGCCTGTCTCGCCGCCTATACGAATTCCACCGAAGAACGCCTGCGCGAGCGGATCGAACACTTCCGCCGTCAGGGCTGCCTGCTGTTTCAATGACAAAACATCCGCGCGGGAGGCTCGATCGGGCTTCCCGTGCGGCGGATTATCCGGCATTCGGACCGTGGATCATGAACATGAAATCCCGCGCGGGTCCACCCGAACAGGCCCCCGCTTTTCATTCGCATGATCTGAGGTCCGATTTTCATCATTCAATACTTGCCATACCTGAGACTGACTTCATGGGTTTTGAGCTCTCCCCGTAGGATGCGAACGACGGGGTGGGAATACCATTTATCCGAACATGGCTTCATCCATCCCACCCCCGAGAATCCCCTTCGGGAATTCTCGCTGCCGTCAGCCGAAACATGTGAGCTCACGAGGGATAACTCTGATAAGGTTGGATGACTTAATGGGTGTGCGGTCACAGACTGAACGAAATGGAAGCAGCCTTGTCCTATACCCCTATGAAAGTTCTTGCCAGGCTTCTTTCAAGAAGCCGCGTATCTCCTTTTTATAAATCGGAGGCTGTATGATCTTTCAGTTTCTCGGCACCGCCGCCGCGGAAGGGATCCCCGCGCTCTGGTGTGACTGCGAACGCTGCCGAAAGTCCCGCATGATCGGGGGACGGGCGCTCCGCACGAGATCCCAGGCCCTGATTGACGGGAGGCTGCTCGTCGACTTCCCGGCGGACACGCTGAAACACGTCCTCGACAACGGGATCGATCTGCTCGATATCCGGGACTGCCTCGTCACCCACACCCACGGGGACCACCTCTACCCCGAGGATATCGCCATGCTCCAGCCGGGATTCTCCCACGCGCCGGAGGACTACCGCCTCACCTTCTTCGGGAGCAAAGCCGTCGGGGACAGAATCGGCGGATTTCTCGCCCGGGCGGGGAAGCATGGGGGATTCCGGGAGGTCAGCGCGTTCGAGACCTTCGAGGCCGCCGGGTACAGCGTGACCGCCTATCCCTCCATCCACGATCCCTCCTCCGGCCCCCTGTTCTACGGGATCTCCGACGGGGCGAAAACCGTCCTCTACGCCCACGACACCCATTTCTTCCGGGACGACGTCTGGGACTTCTGGAAGGAGACCCGCCCGCATTTCGACCTCGTCTCCCTCGACTGCACCAACGCCTGCCTGCCCCTCACCTATATCGGCCACATGGGACTGGATGAGAACACGGAGGTCCGCCGCCGGATGCTGGAAGAGGGATACGCCGACGAAAACACCCGCTTCGTCTGCAACCATTTCTCCCACAACGCGACCCACGTCGTCTACGACGATTTTGTCCCCATCGCCGCCGCCCGCGGATTCCTCGTGTCCTACGACGGCATGAAAATAGAGATATAAATCGTCCTTCTCGAAGCTGACTTCATGGGTTTTGAGCGCTCCCCGTAGAATGCGAACGACGGGGTGGGAATACCATTTATCCGAACATGGCTTCATCCATCCCACCCCCGAGAATCCCCTTTGGGAATTCTCGCTGCCGTCAGCTGTAACATTGAGCTCACGAACGATAACTCTGATACGTTTGGATAGCTATATTGGTGTGCGGACACCGACTGGACGAAATTGAGAGAGCCATATCCTTTACCCAGTTGAAGTTTCTTGCCAGGCTTCTTTTCAAAGAAGCCGCGTCTCCCTCTGAACGAGAAAAGTCTGAACCGGAGGATGCTATGAATAAAGTATATCTGATCGGCAACGCCCACCTGGACCCGGTGTGGCTCTGGCAATGGTACGAGGGGTACGCGGAGGTCAAGGCCACCTTCCGTTCCGCCCTCGACCGCATGAAGGAATTCCCCGGCTACAAATTCACCTCCGCCTGCGCCGCCTATTACGAATGGGTGAAGGACAGCGACCCCGCCATGTTCGAAGAGATCCGGGAGAGGGTGAAGGAGGGGCGGTGGAGCGTCACGGGAGGGTGGTACATCCAGCCCGACTGCAACATCCCCTCCGGCGAGTCCTTTGCCCGGCACGCCCTCGTCTCCCAGCGGTTCTTCCGGGAAGAACTCGGCACGACCGCGAAGACCGGCTACAACGTCGACTCCTTCGGGCACAACGGGTCCATCCCCATGATCCTCAGAAATTCCGGGATGGAGAACTACGTCTTCATGCGTCCGGGGCCCCACGAGAAGACGGATCTGCCCGACCCCCTCTTCCTCTGGCAGAGCGCGGACGGATCGGCGGTGAACACCTACCGCATCCCGATCCAGTACAACCTCGGCAGTGTCGAGGGCTTCGAAAAAGTCGCGGCAATGGCCTCCGAACACGCCATGATGGCCTTCTACGGCGTCGGAAACCACGGAGGCGGCCCCACGATCCGGATGCTCGACGAGATCGAGAACAGGCTGGACGACCGGTATGTCTACGCTACGGTTGACGAGTATTTCGCCGACACAAAGGACGCGCCGAAACCCACGGTGACCGGGGATCTTCAGTACCACGCCAAGGGATGCTACAGCGCGTGCTCCATGATCAAGAAGAACAACCGGAAGAGCGAACACCGGATGGCGGCGGCGGAGGCCTATTCCGTCCTCTCGGGCAGGCTGGCCGGGACCCCCTATCCCTCCGACGCCTACCGCCGGGCCTGGAAGAACATCCTCTTCAACCAGTTCCACGACATCATGGGCGGATGCTCCATCCGGGACGCCTACGACAACGCCGCCATGCAGCACGGGGAAGTCCAGGCCATCGCGGACCGGGAGACGAATTTCGCCTGCCAGCAGATCTCCTGGAATATCGACACCATCGGCGACGCCCCCTACCGTCCCGACAAACCGGGCTGGGGCGCGGGATGGAGCAACGAGGGCGTGGGGACCCCCGTCGTCGTGTTCAACAGCCACCCCTGGGAGGTCGACGCCTTCGTCACCGTCCACGATCTTCCGAAGCGCATGACCGACGAGGACGGGAACCTCCTCCCCGCCCAGGCTGTCCGCTCCCCCCGCACCAACGGCAGGAACGACAAATGGGAGATCGGCTTCCGCGTGAACCTTCCGGCCCTCGGCTACCGCACCCTCCGCGCCTTCTATCAGGGGGATGTTCCCGAACAGGAGAATCCCTTCCGCGCGGCGGAGACCACCGTGGAAAACGGCCTGATCCGCCTCTCCTTCGATCCTTCGACAGGAGAACTCTGCGGCATGACCGATCTGAGAACGGGGAAGGAACTGCTCTCCGGGGCGACAAAGACCGTGCTCGTCGACGAAACCGACTCCGACACCTGGGCCCACGGGATCACCGAATTCAAGAAAGAGGCCGAGACCTTCTCGAAGGGGGAGATCCGCGTCGTCGAATCGGGGCCAGTCCGGGCGACGGTGCGCACCTGGCAGTTCGGCGAGCACACGAGCGTCCGCCGGGATTACAGCCTCACCGCCGGATCCGACGTCGTCACCGTGAAGACGAAAGTCGACTTCCGCGAACACCACCGGATGCTGAAATTCCGCTTCCCGACGACCGTCGAGAATCCCCGGGTGCTCTGCGAGATCCCCTTCGGCTCCATCGAACGACCGAACGACGGCACCGAGCAGGTCTGCCACCGGTGGTTTGCCGCGGCCGACGGGGGTGGGACCGGCGGACTCGCCGTCCTGAACGATTCGAAATACAGCTTCGACGCCGACGGCTCCGTGCTCTCGCTCACCGTTCTGCGGGGCGCGATCTGGGCGGACCACTTCGGCGCCCGGGACGAGTTCTGCGAATACATGGATCAGGGCGAACACGAATTTACCTACGCCCTCATGCCCTTCGCCTCCGTCCCCGAAACCGCGAAGAGAGCCGCCGAACTGAACCAGCCCCCCTTCGCCGTCCTCGAGACCTTCCACAAGGGACCCCTCCCGCTGACGGCCTCCGCCATCCGGGTGAGCTCCCCCGACGTGCTCGTCACCGCCGTGAAGAAGCACGAGGATTCGGACGCCGTCGTGGTGCGCGCCTGCGAATACGCGGGAAAGGCGGTTTCCGTCGAGATCACCCTCTTTGACAAGACTTTCCGGGCGGACTTCGGGCCCCACGGGGTGAAGACCTTCCTCGTCGGGGCAGACGGCGTCCGCGAGACCGATTTTCTGGAGGACTGACATGGCCCGGTACATCGGAATCGACATCGGCGGCACCAAATGCGCGGTGACGCTGGGAAACGAAAAAGCACAAGTCCTCTCTGGGGTCCGCTTCCCGACGGAGGGACCGGATGAAACCGTCGGAAGGATCCTCGAGGAGGCAAAGCGTCTGGCGGAGTCCTCGGACGAACCCGTGCGGGCGGCGGGGATCAGCTGCGGCTCCCCCCTCGATCCGAAGCGCGGGATCATCGAATCCCCGCCGAATCTCCCGGGGTGGGATCACATCGAGATCGTCCGCATGACGGAGGAAGCCCTCGGGATCCCGGCGGTCCTCTGCAACGACGCCAACGCCTGCGCCCTCGCCGAGTGGAAATTCGGGGCCGGACAGGGGTGCTCGAACATGATCTTTCTCACCTTCGGCACCGGGATGGGCGCGGGGATGATCCTCGACAGACGGCTTTACAACGGAGCGAACGGGAACGCCGGGGAAGTCGGGCACATCCGCCTCGAACGCTTCGGACCCGTGGGCTACGGCAAGCGGGGCTCCTTCGAAGGATTCGCCAGCGGCGGCGGGATCGCCATGAACGCGAAGACCGCGGCGATCGAAGCCCTCCAGCGGGGCGGGAAGACGGGATACTGCGCATCCTGGGACGAGCTGGACGGCGTGACGGCGAAATCCGTTGCCGAGGCCGCGTACCGGGGGGATGAGACTGCGATCCGGGTCTGGCGGCAGGCCGGGGAAATGCTCGGACGGGGGCTCGCGATTCTCATTGACATCGTCAACCCCGAACGGATCGTGATCGGGAGCATCTTCCAGCGGTCCGCGGATCTCTTGCGGGAGCCGATGGAGAGGGTGTTGAAAGAGGAATGCCTGCCCTTCTCCCTCGCCGCCTGCGAGATCGTTCCGGCCGCCCTCGGCGACGATATCGGCAACCGCGCCGCACTTTCGCTGGCCATCGCGGCGGACGAACAATAAACGGAGGATCCGGATATGATTTCCATCGACCTTCTGATCGGACGCTATCCGAAGCTCGTCGGATGCCGAGATTCGATCCTCGACGCGGCGGCGCTTCTGGAAGAGACCTTCCGCTCCGGCGGGACCCTCTATACCTGCGGCAACGGGGGCAGCGCGGCGGACGCGGATCACATCGTCGGGGAACTGGCGAAGGGATTTCTGAAAAGACGCCCGGTCCCCGAAGAACTGAAAAATGCCCTCGCCGCCTATCCCGACGGGGAGGACATCGCCGGACGTCTGCAGAGGGGACTGCCCGCCGTCTCCCTGCATTCCCAGTCCGCCCTTCTGACCGCTTATCTGAACGACTGCGACCCGGCTCTCGTCTACGCCCAGGCTCTCTACGCCCTCTCGAAGCCCGGGGACGCGCTGCTTGCGATCTCCACCTCCGGCAACTCGAAAAACGTCGTGAACGCCGCGAAACTCGCGAAGGCGGCGGGGGTGAAGGTCCTCGCGCTGACCGGGGAAGGGGAATCCGCGCTCTCCTCTCTCGCCGACTGCGCGATCCGGGTGGGGGAGCGGGAGACCTACCGGGTACAGGAACTGCATCTGCCGGTGTATCACTGGCTCTGCGCGAAGCTGGAAGACATTTTCTTCACGGAGTGAAAATATGAAGCTGTTTCTCGATACTGCCAACCTCGACGATATCCGAAAAGCCGCTCGGCTCGGCGTGATCCGCGGCGTCACCACCAATCCGACCCTGATCTCCCGGGAGAAGGGGGATTTCGCCTCCATCATCCGCGAGATCGCCTCGATCATCGACGGACCCGTGTTCGCCGAGGTGATCGCCGGGGACGCGGAGGGCATGATCCGGGAGGGCAGGGAACTGGCCGCCGTGTCGGACCGGGTGGCCGTCAAGATCCCCATGACCCTCGAAGGGCTCGCCGCGGCCTCCGTTCTCTCGAAAGAGGGGATCCATGTCGCCTGCACCCTCGTGTTCTCCGCGGCTCAGGCCCTGCTTGCCGTGAATGCCGGAGCCCGGTATGTCGCGCCCTTCCTCGGACGGGTGGACGATATCGGCGGGGACGGCATCGAAGCCCTGTCCTCCATCGCCGAAGTCGTGGACGCCTGCGATGCGGACTGCGAGATCATCGCCGCGTCGGTCCGCTCCCCCCTGCACGTGGTGGAGGCGGCGAGAGCGGGGGCCCACATCGCGACGGTCCCGCCGAAGGTCCTGTACCAGATGGCGGCGCACCCCCTCACCGACGCGGGGCTCGAACGGTTCATGAAGGACTGGGCGGCGTCCGGGAGAGAGAAGGGATAAGCCATGTCGTCCTATATCATGGATCTGCGGAAGATCGTCGGACACCGGGTATTGATGCAGGTCGGCGCGTCGATGATCGTCGAGGACGCCGCGGGACGCACCCTGCTCCAAAGACGGACCGACAACGGCAAATGGGGATACGCCGGGGGAAGCGCGGAGCCGGACGAGGTCGTCGAAGAGGCGGCGAAGCGGGAGCTTTTCGAGGAGACCGGACTCACCGCCCTCGAAACGGAGCTCTTCGGGGTGTTCTCCGGGCCCGAGACTCACTATATCTATCCGAACGGCGACGAGGTCTCGAACGTCGATATCGTCTATCTCTGCAAGAAATTCGAAGGGGAGCTGAATCCCCAGCCCGAGGAAGTACGGGCCCTCGCCTGGTTCTCCGCGGACGCCCTCCCCGAGACCAAAGAACTCTCCCCGCCGATCCGGGTCCCCCTCCTGACCTGGGCGGAGAAAAAGCGGGCGGGGAAGACCCCGGTGCCTCAGATCGAGATCCTCGGGGACAACCGGCACGAATTTTTCGATCACACCCGCGAGGGCAGCCGGGGCATCGTGATCCGGGACGGGAAGATCCTGCTCTCCCACGAGCGCGGGACCGGGTGGTTCCTGCTCCCGGGCGGCGGGATCGAAGCGGGGGAGACCTTCGCCGCGTGCTGCGAGCGGGAGATCCTCGAGGAGACCGGATGGATCGTGAAGGCGGAAAAGGAAGCCCTCGCGCTCTACGAATACTACGGCGATACCCGTTTCGGAAGCCGGTATTTCCTCTGCTCCGTCGAAGGGCGGGGGGAGATGAAGCCCACCGAAGAGGAGAAGAAACGGGGCCTCGAACCCCTGTGGCTCCCGGTGGAGGAGGCGGTGCAGATCTTCTCGGAGCACCGGTGCTGGGCCTCCGTGAGCGAAGAAAAGCGCGGGAGCTATCTGAGGGAGTATACGGCTCTGTCGGAGATCCTGCGGCAGACGGAATAAAACGATTCTCGTTCTAAAAAAACTGACTATATGGGTTTTGATCGCTCCCCGTAGAGTGCGAACAATCTTTGATTGTGAGCTCGCGTGCGATAACTCTGATAAGGTTGGATAGCTATATTGGTGTGACAGGGTTCAACCGCACTTGATTGGTATAACCTTGTCCTACCCCAATTGAAGTTCTTGCCGCTGAACTTGTTCAGCAGGGCTTCATTTCAAGAAGCCGCGTTTCCTCTTTGGCTTGAGATTTGTATAAAACGGAAAGGATGCGGAACATGACGGAAGAAAACAGACGGGCGACGGAAAAACTGATCGCGTTCATCGAAAAAAGCCCCACGGCGTTCCATGCGGCGAGGACCGCGGCGGAAATGCTGGAGGGGGCCGGATTTGCGCGGCTGAAAGAAAACGGCGAATGGAAGCTCGAGGCGGGCGGGAGATATTACGTCACGCGGAACCAGTCCTCGATTATCGCCTTTGCCGTGCCGGAGGACGAGGGGGCCCGGGACAGCTTTCTGCTCGCCGCCAGCCATACGGACAGCCCGACCTACAAGCTCAAGACCGAAGCGGAGGTCGAAGCCTGCGGCAAATACATCAAGCTCAACGTCGAGGGCTACGGCGGCATGATCGCCCCCTCCTGGATGGACCGCCCCCTGTCCCTCGCCGGACGCGCGGTGATCCGGAGGGAGAACACCGTCGAGGCGAAGCTCGTCAACATCGCCCGGGACCTTGTGCTCATCCCCAACGTCGCCGTGCACCAGAACCGCGGGATCAACAACGGGTACAACTACAATCCGGCGGTGGACCTCATGCCCCTCTTCGGCGCGAAGGAGCAGAAGGGAGCCCTGAAGCGCATCCTCGCGGAAGAACTGAGCTGCGAAGAGAGCGAGATCGCCGGGGCGGACCTCTTCCTCTACAACCGGACGAAGGGCACGATCTGGGGGGCCGACGGGGAATTCTACTCCTGCCCGCGGATCGACAATCTCCAGTGCGCCTATACGACCCTTGAAGGCTTCCTCGACGCCGTGGGCGCGGGCGAATGCCGTGCCGTCCCCGTCTACGCCGCCTTCGACAACGAGGAGACCGGCTCCGCCACGAGACAGGGCGCGGGATCCATGTTCCTCGCCGACACGCTTTCCCGGATCGCGGAATCCCTCGGCGCCCGCCTGAGCGCCATGCTGGCCTCCTCCTTCATGGTCTCCGCCGACAACGGACACGCCCGGCACCCGAACCATCCCGAGCTCTCCGACTCCGGGAACGCGCCGCACCTCAACGGGGGCGTCGTCATCAAGTCCAACGCCGCGCAGAAATACACCACGGACGCGGTCTCCGCCGCCGTCTTCGGGGAGATCTGCCGCCGGGCTTCGGTTCCGACCCAGCTTTTCGCCAACCGCAGCGACATGGCGGGAGGGGGGACCCTCGGCTCGATCTCGAACACCCGGGTCGGCGTCCCCACGGTCGATATCGGACTGGCCCAGCTCGCCATGCACTCCTCCTACGAGACCGGCGGCACCGCGGACACCGCCCACATGATCGCCGCGATGAAGGCCTTCTACCGCGCGAAGATCCGCTTCGACGACGACGGGTTCTGCACGCTGGAGGCGTAAATCAATTTCGGATCGGCCGCTGTACGTCGCCGTTCCGCCCACACTTTGTCATTCTGACGCACCGACGCGGTCGTGCTGTCAGCGAAGAATCTCCCAGCGTCAGGTTTTTACCGGCCTCTATGTCAGGAAAAAACAAATCAGCCGTTTCCCTCGTCGCCGGACGTATGAGAAACGGCAATTCTTTTTTGGCTTATTTCCCGAGCAGTTCCCCGACCTTCTTGTCCCCGTAGACGGTCTCCCAGTCCTTCGAGAAATCGTCGATGGCGTAGTAGGTCAGCGGGTGGTAGATCAGCGTGTCGAACAGATCCGGGTTGATCGTCACCGCGTCCGCGCCGGTCAGGGAGACCTTGTGGACCTGCTCCGCGTTCTTGAAGCTGGCGGCGAGGACCTTCGTCCCGATCCCGTACTTGCGGTAGATGTCCACGATCTCTTCCACCACCCGGACGCCGTCGGACACGATGTTGTCGAGGCGGTTGATGTAGGGAGCTACGAAATCGGCTCCCGCCCGGGCGGCGATCAGGGCCTGGGGCTGGGTGAAGATCGCGGTCATGGTGACGCCGATCCCCCGGCTCTTGCAGAGTGCTGTGGCTTTCAGACCCTCCCGGGTGACGGGGATCTTGACGTAGAAGTTCCCGCCGACGGCCTCGCGGAGCTGTTCCGCCTCTTTCAGGATCGCGTTCGCCTCATCCGCCGTGGTCTGGATGTGGAGCATCTTCTCCGGCCCGATGATCTCCCGGATCCCGGTGATGATCTCGAGAAAATTGTCCTTCTCCCGGGAAATGATCGTCGGATTCGTCGTCACGCCCGCCACGGGGAAGTACTCGCAGCAGGTGCGGATGGAGTCAAGATTGGCAGTATCGAGCAAATATAACATTTCTAACTCTCCGTGAATGTGAATTGGTTTCGTTCTGCGCGATATTTTAACACATTTCACATTCCGCGTCAATGGTCGGCCTGCCGGTTTTTGCCCGTTCCGCACCTTTGCTTTTGGCGATTTTGGAGGGGGTCAGCCGCCCTGTTCCTCCGAGAGGATCCGGTGGACCGCTTCCGCGATGAGGACCCGCTTTTCCTCCGTCAGCCCTTCGGGGAGGAAGGTCACGTCCCGGGCGTCGATCCCGCAGAGGGTTTCGAGCCAGACGAGGGCGGCGAGATACCGTCCCGCGGGGATCGCCAGGTGGAATCCGTCCCGGCAGAGGCTTTCCCCGCCGTGGGCGTAATCGAATCCCGGAACCGTCTCGCGGAAGCGCTGGACCACGTCCCCCACCGGGATGAATCCGGCTCCCGTCGATCGCGCGGCGTCGAGATAGGCGGCCCGGAGCAGATCGTACATCCGCCTCTGGTCGCATCCGTAGTCCGGGAAGGCCCCGTGGGTCGAATCGGTCTCGTAGGCCCAGGTCTCGTGGATCATGAGCCTTGCGCCGGGCTGGGCTTTCCGGCATGCCTCCGCCAGTTCGCCGAGATGGGGTTGATACGTCTCCGGCTTGCCGCTGAAATGGCTCGCCTGCTGGAGGGTGACGAAATCGTATTCCCCCATGCCGAGGGCTTCCGGGATCGAGATCGTCCGCCCCGTCCCCTGCCCGTTGATCTCCAGCGCGTAGTTCGAGCGGTTTTCCCGCAGGTTTTCCGCGTGATACGCCAGCGAACAGCCTCCGATGTAGAGGTTGACGCATTCGAGGTCCAGCCCTGCCGACGCCGCGGCCTGATGCAGATAAGCGCAGGCATCCTGTGAAAAGCTGTTGCCGATGGAAAGCGTTCTCATGAGTCCTTCCTTTCCGGGATCAGGCCGCGCGTACCGTTTTCCACGGCTTTCAGAAGGCGGCCGTCCCTCGCGTATTCCAGTTTGAGCGTGAAGAATTCCCCGGGATTCTCGATCTTTTTGAGGAAGATCCGGTCCCCCTCCCAGAGGTCCAGCCCGTAAAGGGCCTCCTTCGGGATCCATTCGAGAACGCCCTCGTCGCAGTCGGAGAGGGTGCCCGAAAAATCCGCGCATTTGAAGAGGAACATGATCTCCCCCTCGTCGCCCTCCATGACGAAGGTGACGACGGAGCGGAGCACGGGGGCGCAGAGGGTCAGTCCGGTCTCCTCCCGCGCCTCCCGGCAGACGCATTCCTCCGGGGATTCGCCCTCGAGCATCCCGCCGCCCACGCCGATCCATTTGTCCCGGTTGACGTCGTTCTTTTTGCGGACGCGGTGGAGCATGAGATACTTCCCGTCCCGCTCGATATAGCAGAGTGTGGA
Source organism: uncultured Ruminococcus sp. (assembly GCA_902782445.1). Classification (GTDB taxonomy): domain Bacteria; phylum Bacillota; class Clostridia; order Oscillospirales; family CAG-272; genus UMGS1696. Next base: position 1,480 of record CACZNC010000005.1, on the reverse strand, counting down.
ATAGCGCATCGGAAACCTCCCGGGGGCAGTCGTTCGTCTTCTGCCATTCTAGCACAAACCCCGCGAAAAAACAAGTTTTTCGGTAAACAATTCGTAAATTCAGCCCCCTCCTCCGCCGCAGCCGCCCCGGATGTGGTATAATGAATCGCTTCGATTTTTTGGTTTATACGGAGATTTTCATGAATTTCAAGCGTTTTGCCGCGTGCCTTCTGTCCGCCCTTCTGCTCCTCTCCTCCTGCTCGAGGCCGGAACCCGCCGGCACGGAGACGGGAAGCGGGGAGACCCCCGTCACGATCGCGGGGACTCCCTCCATGCCCGCCGATCTGCCGGACCTCGGCACCCTCGACGACGAGACCGTCAAGGCTTGGGCCGATCTGCCCGCCTTCGACTACAAGGCCGCCGACCTCTCCTCCCTTGTGAAGCTCGGGCAGGTGGAGGGTCTTTCCGTGACCGCCGAATCTGCCGCCGTGACCGACGAGGAATTCGACCGGGAGATCGACTCCCTTCTCGACTCCTACGCCGAAGCCGTGGAGATCACCGACCGCCCGGTTGAGGAGGGCGACCGGGTCCGCGCGGATTATGCGGGTTACAAGGACGGCGTGGCGTTCCAGGGCGGCACCGGCTACGATCAGGAGATCACGGCCAAGGGCGGCACCGGCTATATCGAGGGCTTCGCCGAGGCCTTTATCGGACAGATGCCCGGGGAGGAGTTCAGCTTCAACGTGACCTTCCCCGAGAACTACGGCGTGGACGATCTGAACGGTCAGGAAGTCACCTTCGTCTGCACGGTCCACGGGATCCTGACGGACGAGGAGATCGTGCCCGAGCTGAACGACGAATTCGTCTCCTCGAAATTCGGCTACGACACCGTGGACGCCTTCCTCGAGGTCTACCGCCTCTCCGTCGAGAAGCGCAAGGAGGAGTCCGTCCGCAGCAAGCTGTACAACGATCTCTGGTCCATGCTCGTCTCCGGGGCGGAAGTCCTCTCCCTCCCGGAATCCGAAGTGCGGCGGATCTATGCCTCCCAGCGGGCGTCCTACGAGGAATACGCCTCCTACTACAATACGGATTACGCGACTTTCCTCGCCTCCTACGTCAACACGACGGACGAAGAGCTCTACCGGGACGCGGAATCCTATGTGAAGGAGGATCTCGTCCTCTACGCGCTGGCGGACCGGATGGGCGTGGATCCCACCGACGAGGAGTACGACGCCGGGATCGAGGAGCTCGCGGGCTTCAACGGCATGACGGCGGAGGACATGAAGGACTACTACGGCGAAGACACCCTCCGCGTCTCCGTCCTCTGGGACAAGGTCATGGAGGCGGTCGCGGAGAAAGCGGACGTTCGGCAGTAGTCAGTGAGGAGTGAGGAATGAGTTTTTGATACTAATCTCAAGCTAAAAAGGAAACGCGGCTTCTTGAAAGAAGCCTGGCAAGAACTTTCATGGGGGTATAGGACAAGGCTGCTGCCATTTCGTTT